>JANMWV010000462.1:0-1681 GCA_031394165.1 Actinomycetes bacterium | reverse complement strand
CTCAACCCCGGTGTCGAGGACGTCGTGTTCTGCTACCTGCGCTTTCCGTCGGGCCGCATCGCGCACATGCATATCTCGTGGCTCGAACCGCCCAAGATGCGGCGGCTCACGGTCGTCGGCAAGGACAAGATGGTCGTCTTCGACGACATGGCGCTCGAGCGCAAGGTGACCGTGTACGAGAAGGGCCCGTGGCAGCCCGCCGAGAACTACGGCGAGTGGCGCACGCGCACGGGCGACATCTTCAGCCCGCGCATTCCGAACGACGAGCCGCTGCGGCTCGAGTGCACGCACTTCCTCGGCCTCGTCGCCCGCGGGCCGGGAGATCACAAGGAGGCGCGCGACGGCCTTGCCGTCGTGCGCGCGCTCGAGGCGCTGCAGTCGACGCTCACCGGCGCACGCGTCTAATGGCCGCTGCGGAGATCCACCCGACGGCGACCGTCTACCCGGGCACGGTGCTCGGCGAGGGCGTGAAGGTGCTCGAGAACGCGGTCGTCGGCAAGCAGCCGACGCTGTCGCCGCGCTCGACGACGAAGCGCGAGCCGCTCGGCCCTGCGGAGCTCGGCGACGGGACGATCGTCTCCACGGGCGCGATCGTGTTCGCGGGCAGCACGATCGGCGCGCGCGTGATCCTCGGTGACCAGTCGTGCGTGCGCGAGCGCGTGCACGTCGGCGACGATGTCGTGCTCGGCCGCGGCTCGCTGATCGAGAACGACTCATCGGTGGGCGCGCGCACGAAGATCGAGGCGGACGCCTACATCACGGCCTACTCGGTACTCGAGGACGACGTGTTCATCGCACCGTGCGTCGTCACGACGAACGACAACTTCATGGGACGCACCGAGCGCCGGCACGAGCTGATCAAGGGTCCGACGATTCGCCGTGGCGCGCGTGTCGGCGGCGGCGCAATCCTCTGCCCGGCCGTCGAGATCGGCGAAGACGCGTTCGTCGGCGCCGGCGCGGTCGTCACGAAGGACGTTCCGGCGCGCATGCTCGTCGTCGGCAATCCGGCGCGCGTCCTGCGCGCCGTGAACGACGACGAGCTCCTCGCGAATCAGTAGGGCTACGGCGGAGGCACGCGCGGCGACATCGTCTTCGTGAGCGTGAGCGTGTACGGCCCGTAGCCCGGCGAGGTGACCTTCACCTCGACGTAGTACCAGCCCCGCCCCGGGGCTCTGAACATGACGCTCTGCGAGCTTCCGGGTGCGATCGACTGCGCCGCGCGGAGCGTTTGCGCGCGCAGGTCGTCGACCCGCCGCGTGCTCGGTTTCCAGAGGACGAGGTTCACGTTCGCGCCCGACCAGCCGCCGGTGAGCGTCGCTGCAACCCGTTCGCCGCCCGAGAGCGCGATGCGGTAGACGTCGATCTGGTCGTCGTAGTAGTCGATCGTCGCGTTGATCGTGACCTGCTTGCCCCACATCGTCCGTGCCTGCGTGCCGGCGTCGTCGTTCGTCTCGTACTTGTCGGCGGGCGGCAGCGGTCCGCCAAGCGACGCGATCGCCTTCGCGATGTCGAGGCGCCCCCAGCCGCTCAACGGATCTCGGAGCAGCGCGCACCGGCTGCAGCCGTTCGCCGCGTTGACGTCGTCGGCGCTGTGCTCGAGCAGCGACGCGACCTGGCCGTTCGTCAACGCCGGATTCACCGCAAAGAGCACCGCTGCGGCCGCCGAGACCTGCGGCGCCGC
>JANMWV010000431.1:0-3074 GCA_031394165.1 Actinomycetes bacterium | reverse complement strand
ACGATGCGGCCGGCGCCGGCGCGCTGCTCGCGCGGCGCATACAGGCCGTTGCGCCAGAAGACGAGCACCGTCACGAGCACGAGGAACGGCAGCCACTTCGCCTCTGCGTCCCACGGCAGGCCCCAGAGAATCGGCCGCTGCCCGTAGTAGAGCTCACGAAGCACGAGCGCGAGGTAGAGCGACCCGGCGAGCCCCGAGAGGTCGATCGCGACGAGGGACGCGATGCTGAGCAGCCGCCGCGCCTGCGTGCGCAGCTGACCGAGCGAGGGCACCAGGCGCACCGAGCGGATGTCGCCGGCGAGCGAGGGGGGCGTAGGCGGCCCGCCGTCGTCCGAGGCAGGACCGGCATCGGCAGGCTTCGTCACCACGAGAGCGGCCATTGTACCCCGGTACGCTGAGGCCTCCGTGCGCACGCGCACCGCCGCCCTCCTCCTCGTCCTCGCGACGGCGCTTCCGCGCCTCGGCGCGCTGCTGCACGAGCGCGGCGCGATCCTCGCCTCATTCACGGACAAGGGCGACGACTTTGCGCGCACGTATCTCGCGACCGGGACGTACGGCTTCATCCCGGGACATCCGTCGGCCTACACGCAGCCGCTCTACGGCTGGTTCCTGATCCCCCTCTATTGGGCCTTCGGGCGCCACTGGGAGGTGGTCGGCCTTGCGCACGTCGCCGTCGCGGTCGTGACGACGCTCATCGTCTGGCAGATCGGGCGCCGGTGGCTCACGCCCACGATCGGGCTCCTCGCCGGGCTCGCGGTCGCGCTGCACCCGTACCTCGTGTGGCACGACGTGCACCTGAACCGCGAGATCCTCGACCACTGTCTCGCAGCGGCGACGATCTACCTGACGCTCCACGCCGCCGAGCGCTTCGGCTGGCGGCGTGCGCTGCCGCTCGGCCCGGTACTGGGTCTCGGCATCCTCGGGAACGTACGGCTCGAAGGGCTGCCGCTGCTGTTGGCTGCCTACCTGCTCTGGCGGGCGGGGATCTCGAAGCGCACGCTGCTCGCCGTCGCAGCACTGCTCGCCGCTGCTGCCGTGATCGTCCTGCCGTGGGTCGTGCGCAACCAGGCCGACGTCGGCTGCTTGACGGTGACGACCGACGCGCGCGCTCTCTGGAAGGCGAACAACGTGAACACGTACGAGACGCTCAAGCACGGCGGCTGGATCGACCATGTGCCGCAACCGACGTCGTTCCCGCCGACGCCGCAGGACGTCTTCGAGCACTGGCAGCGCACCGGCGTCGTCCTGCCCTACGACGAATGCGCGCAGATGTCGTTCTTCCAGAAGAAGGTGATCTCCTTCTGGGTGCACCACCCGCGCGACAAGGCGCGACTCGTCCCGCTCGACGCGCAGTGGCTGTGGCAGCCCTCCGTGGTCGAGACGCGCGGCCGTCCCGGCGCGGGCAGCTGGCTCGACACCGTGCGCAGTACCGCCGAGCCCGCGTACATGATCGTGCTGTACGTGCTTGCGGCGGCAGGGCTCTTCCTCGTCCCGCGTTTCTTCTCCGCTCTCGCCCTGCTGGTGCTCGGATACCAGACACTCGTCGCCGTGCTGTTCGTCGGCGAGACACGCTACCGGGTGCCCTGGGACTTCCTCATCGCGCTGCTCGCAGCGGCCGCGCTCGTCGAGCTCGTCGGACGGCTACGAAAGAAGCGCGAGCGCGACCGGATCGCCGGGCCGCCGCCGGCGGCCGAGCACCCGTAACGACACCTCGAGCGCAAATCGTCGCTTCGCGTCGAGCAGGTCGGTGTCGTGGAAGTACGCATGGACGTACGGCGGGAGCGGACGCAGTACGCTCCGCGCAAGCTGCCCGAGCGAGTGCGTCGTCGGCAGCTGACCCGGCGAGGGCGGCGCGCCTCGCGGCGTGCAGTCGACCAGACCGAGCTCTGCGACCGCACGCCGTACCCCGTCGTCGGTGTACCAGCCGCCGCCGCAGAAGAACGCCGGCTCGAGTCCACGCTCGCGCATCCACGCAGTCTCCTCGCGCACGCGCGCGGCCGGCTCGCCCCCCGTCGGCTGCGCATGGCTCGGACTCGTCCAGTGCGTGTGCAGGCCGAGCGGCGCACGCGCCGCGGCGAGCCGCGCGCGCTCGAGCCACGGCTGCTCGTCCTCGCCGTACGCGGGGTCCGGCGGCCGGATCAGCGCGATCACGCCGAACCCGCCGGGACGCCGGCGCTGCAACGCATCGAACCGGCGCCACACGTCGTCGTCGAGCGGGCGCTCGACGTGGCACGACACCACAGCGACTGGGTCGGCTGGCATGGAAGGCACACTGTCACGCATGTGCGGGATCTGCGGACTCTATGCACCGTCCGGCCGGCCTTCCCCATCGCTGGTCGATGCAATGCGCGCCAGGATCCGCCACCGCGGCCCCGACCAGGGCTCGACGGACGCATTCGGTCCGTGCGTGCTCGGCCACCAGCGCCTGCAGGTGCTCGACCCCGAGCTCGGCTATCAGCCCGTCGCCAACGAGACCGGCGACGTCGTCGCCGTCTTCAACGGTGAGCTCTACAACTTCCCCGAGCTGCGCGCAGAGCTCGCGGATCGCGGACACGAGGTGCGAGGCCGCGGCGACACGCCGGTGATCCCACATCTCTACGAGGAGTACGGCCCACGCTTCGTCGAGCATCTCGACGGGATGTTCACGGTCGCGTTGTGGGACGCGACGCGCGAACGGCTCGTGCTCGCACGCGACCGGCTCGGCAAGAAGCCGCTCGTCTGGACGCGACTCGGCGACGGGACACTGGCATTCGCGTCGGAGCTGAAGGCGATGCTCACGGTGCCGGGCGTCAGCCGCGAGCCCGACCTCGCCGCGCTCGACGCCTATCTGGCGCTTCAGTACGTCCCCGGCTCGCGCACCGGCCTGCGGCACGTGCAGCGCCTGCCGCCGGGGTCGCTGCTCGTCGCCGAGGGAGCAGGCGAAACGATCGAACGCTACTGGGCGCCCACGCTCTCGCAGGAGACCCTCTCGGACGAAGGCTGGCTCGAGCGGGTGCGCGAGGACGTCACCGCCGCCGTACGGAAGCGGCTCGCGGCGGACGTCCCGCTCGGCGCGCTGCTCTCCGGCGGCATCG
>JANMWV010000396.1:0-8510 GCA_031394165.1 Actinomycetes bacterium | reverse complement strand
CCCGCTCTCGTGCTCGAGGACGGCTCCGCCGTCGTCGGCGAGGCCGCAATCGGCGTATGGCTCGACGACCATTTCACCGCGACCGCCGGAGCGGAAGCGCATCGATTGAAGGCGGCGAAAGCCCGCCGCCGCTACCTGGAGGAGGAATGCACGTGCTTGCAACCGGTTACACACTGAGCGCCACGACGACGCTGCCGTTCGATCAGGCGGTCGAGCGTGTTCGCGACGAGCTGAAAGCGGACGGATTCGGCATCCTCTGCGAGATCGACGTCCAGGCGACCATGAAGGAGAAGCTCGGCGTCGACGGCGAGCCCTACCTGATCCTCGGCGCCTGCAACCCGCCGCTCGCCCACCAGGCGCTCCAGGCCGAGCCCGAGCTCGGTGTCCTGCTGCCCTGCAACGTCGTCGTCTACGAGCGCAACGGCTCGACGCACGTGTCGGCGGTCGACGCCGAACGGATGCTCTCGATCGTCGGCAACGACCAACTGTCCGAGATCGCCGCCGACGTCAAGCGCCGCCTGGGCGCCGTGGTCGAGCGCGCGACGAAGGTGTGAGCGTGGGCCTGTTCACACGAACGGCCGCGATCGACGCCCGCGCTGCAGCCGACCGGCTCGTTGACGGAAGCGTGCTCGTCATCGACGTCAGGCAGCAAGCCGAATGGAAGGAAGGCCACATCCGCGGCGCGATCCACATACCGGTCGCGCAGCTCCAGCACCGCCTGCACAAACTCCCGACCGGCAAGACGATCGTGACCGTGTGCCGCAGCGGTCACCGCAGCGCCGTCGCCGCCCGGACGCTGACCGGCGCCGGCCACGACGTGCTCAACCTTCGCGGCGGGCTGAACGCGTGGAGTCGGGCCGGCCTGCCGCTCGAGCCGGGTCGCTAGCCCGCCGGCCGCCACCTCGCCTACCCTCGGCTGATGCGTCACCGCATGCGCACCAGCCGATTCGTCTCGCGCGAGCGCGGTGCCCTGCTTGCGCTGGTTGCGATCGTCGGGCCGGGGCTGCTCGCAGGGCTCTCCGACGACGATCCGGCCGGGATCGCGACGTACTCGATTCTCGGCGCCGACTTCGGCTACCGGCTCCTGTGGGTGTTGCTCGTCTCGACGGCGGCGCTGATCCTCTTCCATGGCCTGGCCGTACGGATGGGCATTGCCACGGGTCGCGGGCTCGTCGCCGTCATTCGCTATCGCTACGGCCGCTGGCCCGGCTGGTTCTCGGCGGGCTTCCTCGTCGTCGCCAACCTCGGGACGACGGCGGCCGAGTTGGCGGGTATCGCTGCGGGCTTGCAGATCGCCGGTGTGCCGCTGAACGTGAGCGTCCCGGTCGCGGCGGCGACCGTCAGCGCGCTCATCGTTGCGGGCAGCTTCCACCGTGTCGAGCACGTGCTGCTCGTCCTGTCGGCGATCTTCGTCACCTACATCGCGTCGGGCCTGCTCGCGCACCCGCGCTGGGGCGACGTCGGCAAGGGACTCGTGATTCCGAACCTCCCGGCCGACCGGCACGCAGTGCTGGTCGCGACGGCGACGCTCGGGACGACGCTGGCGCCGTGGGGCCTGGCGTTCATCCAGTCGTACGCAGTCGACAAGAAGCTGAAGCGCAAGGATTGGCGACTGGCCCGTGTGGACATCATCGTCGGCTCCGTCCTCACCGGCATCATCGGCCTGTTCGTCGTGATCGCCACCACCGAGACGCTCTACAAGGCGCATCACCACATCAACGACGCGAAGGACGCCGCGGTTGCATTGGCGCCGCTGGCCGGTCACCTCGCCTCGACGCTGTTCGCAATCGGCCTCGTCGGTGCGGGGCTGCTCGCCGCCGCGATCCTGCCGCTCTCGACCGCGTACTCGGTCGCGGAGGCCTGCGGCCGCGAGGGCTCACTCGACGGAAAGCTCAAGACCGAGCCGGTCTTCTACGGGACGTTCGTCGCCGTGACGGTCGCTGCCGCCGCGATCGTGATGATCCCGGGCGTGCCGCTCGTGCCGATTCTCTTCCTGACGCAGGCGCTGAACGCGGTCATGCTCCTGCCGCTGCTCGCCATGATCATCCATCTGTGCCGCGACGCGAAGCTGATGGGCGAGCTGAGGATCGGCCGTGTCGCGACGCCGCTTGCCTGGGGCACGTTCGGTCTGATTGCGGCAGCGGTCGTTGCGCTCGGTGTTTACAGCGTGCCGTAGCGGTGGGCATAATGCTCACGAGATGAAGGAGAAGGGCAACGGCCTCGTGGCGGCAGTTGCCGCGGCGGGGTTGGCGCTGACCCTCGCCGTGGGCGTCGGCGCGTGGGCAGCCGGCCACTACACGAACCGGACACAGACCGTCACGGTCGCCGGCGCGCAGACCGCATCTTCGTCGGGCGCCTCGGTCAGCCCGGAGGTCGCGGCCGGCGCGCACGTGTTCGTCCAGTTCGCGTGCGCGCAGTGTCACGGCCCACAAGGGCAAGGTGGCGTCTCGCCGTACGTTCCGAGCCTCTCGACGGTCGGCAAGCAGCTGACCGCGGCACAACTCCGCCAGATCATCGACCACGGTCTCGGCGCGTCGGCCAACCCGAAGCGGCCGTACATGCCCGTCTGGGGCGCCGTCATCTCGAGCCGCCAGGTCGGCGAGCTCGTCTCCTACATCCGCGCCGGCCTGCCGCAGGTCGCGACGGCGACGCCGCCCGAGGTTCCGCGCGACCAGGGCGACGCCGTCGCCGGATCCGTGCTCTACGTCCTCGACGGGTGCATCAACTGCCACGGCCCGAACGGCCTCGGCGGCGTGCCCAACCCGCAGGCGCCGGACAAGGCGATTCCGGCGCTCACCGGCGTCGGCTTCCGCAAGGAGTTCGACACGAAGGCGATCGTCGCGATCATCCGCAGCGGCAGCGTGCTCGGCCGGGCGCCGATCGTGAGCATGCCGCACTGGGGCGGGATCATCTCGGATCGCGACATGCGCGGGCTCGTCGCCTATCTGAAGACGCTGAAGTAGCTGCACGAGCGTCGACGACGTAACCGTCGCTAACGCTGGTCGGGCCGTGGGTGCGGATCCCGACGTAAGGTCGTCTGAATGATCGCGGCTGTTCTGCTTGTGCTCGTGGTCGGGATCGGTCGGGTGATGGCGTCGGAGCGCTGGCCACGGCTGGATCCGGCGCGGAGGGTCTGGCGTGTCGTCGTGCCTCGCGTGAGCGCGTATGTGCGTTCGGCACCGGGGACGTACGCCTATCTGTTCGTGTTGCTGATCACAACTTGGGTGTTGCAGACGTCGAGCAGCCGCATCGCGAACCAGTTGCTGCTCGAGCGCAGCACGAACCTGCACCAGTTGTCGCGCGATCCGGTACGCGTGTTGTTCGCGAGCGCGTTCTGGGTTCCGGACGCCCTCGAGCTCCTCGGTTGGATCGCGCTCTTCAGTCTCGTGGTCGCTCCCGTGGAGCGATGGCTCGGCACCGCGCGCACAGCGTCGGTGTTCTTCCTGGGGCACGTCGGTGCGACGCTTCTGACCGCCGCGGGGCTGTGGATTGCCTTGCGTGCGGATCTCGTCGAGTCATCGGTTGCCGACGCTCGCGACGTCGGAGCGAGCTACGGCTTCTTTGCCGTAGCAGCCGTCTTCGTCTATCGCCTCGGCCGCGGTCCGCGGATGGTCTACGCGTTTGCCCTCGTTGCCTACGTCGGAATCGACTCTGTGCTCTCCGACAGCTTCATGAGCCTCGGTCATGTCGCGGCGCTGGTGATCGGCTTCGCCTGCCGTCCCATCAGCCGCCGGCGAGGTGGCTGCCGGCTATTGACCGCCGACACGTTCGTCGAGCCGTTGAGCTCGTAGGCGACGACGTTGCAGGGGCAGCAGGACACGACGACCTCCCCCGCGTACGGCTGGTGAAGCCGGTATGGCCGGCGCGTAGTTCTCCGCAGCGGGCTTCAGCGGCCGCCCCGATGGCGGCTCGCGGCGCCGGGAAGAGGCTGTAAGCGGCCCATGCGTTTGACCGCGTCAGCCCACTCGATACCCGGCACGCTCCGGCAAGAGGTCCTGATCGACGGCCGGCACCGCCTCGTCACCGACGAGCCCGCGAGCGTCGGCGGCGGCGGCAGCGCGCCCGCACCCCACGAGCTCTTCCCGGCGGCGCTTGCAGCCTGCGTCTCGACGACGCTCGTGATGTACGCGCGCACGAAACAGTGGGCGCTCTACGAGGTCGACGTCGATGTCGACTACGACCACCGCTCGACGCCGAAGACCTTCCAGATCGACATCCGGGTGGCAGGTGACCTGAGCGAGGCACAGGTCGCCATGCTCGAGAAGGTCGCCGCCGCGTGTCCGGTCCGGCGCGCGGTCGAGAGCGGTGTCGAGTTCGCCGAGCGCATCACGCTACGAGGCACGCGGAAGGTTGATGCAGCATGAGCAAGAAACGCATCGTCGTACTCGGCGGCGGAACCGGCGGCACGATGGTTGCAAACCGCCTGCGCCGCCAGTTCGACGCGGAAGAAGCGGAGATCCACGTCGTCGACCGCGACGACCGGCACGTCTATCAGCCGGGCCTGCTGTTCGTGCCGTTCGGCTTGGCGCAGCTCGAGGAGATCGTGCGTCCGCGCCGACGCCAGTTGCGCAATGGGGTCGTCTTCCACGAGAACGAGGTCGCGGAGGTGTGGATCGACCGCGACGAAGTGCTGCTGGACGACGGCACCGTGCTCCCGTACGACGTGCTCGTCGTCGCCACTGGGACGCTGCTCCAGCCCGACGAGACCGAAGGCCTGACCGGCCCCGGTTGGAACGAGCGAGTCTTCACCTTCTACACGCCGGAGGGCGCCGCCGCGCTGCATCCCGTGCTCGAGTCGTTTCGCAGCGGTCGCGTGGTGGTGAACCTCGTCGACATGCCGATCAAGTGTCCCGTCGCTCCACTGGAGTTCGCGTTTCTCGCCGACTGGTTCTTCACCGACCGTGACGTCCGGGGAGACGTCGAGCTCGTCTACGCGACGCCTCTCGACGGCGCGTTCACGAAGCCGGTCGCCTCGCAGCGCCTCGCCGGGCTGCTCGAGGAGAAGCACATCGAGCTCGTGACCGAGTTCAACGCGGCGGAGGTCGACGGCGTCGGCGGCCGGCTGACGTCCTTCGACGGCCGCGACCTCGACTTCGACCTGCTCGTCACTGTGCCACTGCACGGTGGTGCGGCGTACGTCGAGCGCTCGCCCGGGCTCGGCGACGCGCTCGGCTTCGTACCGACGGACAAGCACACGCTGCAGACGCCGGCGAAGGAGAACGTGTTCGCTCTCGGCGACGCGACCGACGTGCCGATCTCGAAGGCGGGCTCGGTGACGCACTTCGAGGCCGGGGTGCTGATCGAGAACGTCGCGCGCTACCTCGCCGGAACCGAGCTCGACGCGGGGTACGACGGGCACGCCAACTGCTTCATCGAGACCGGCTTCCACAAGGCGCTCCTGATCGACTTCAACTACGACACCGAGCCGCTGCCGGGACGCTTCCCGACGGCCGCCGGACCGCTGCCCCTGCTGCGCGAGTCGCACCTCAACCACCTTGGCAAGCTGTTGTTCCAGCCGATCTACTGGCACGCGCTGCTTCCGGGGCATGAGCTCCCCGGCTTCGGCGGAGCGATGCCGACCGCCGGCAAGCAGCACGCGACCGCCGGCCTGACCTGAACGGAGGATGTGATGACGACAGCAACGATCGCGAGCACGAGCGTCGACGTCGACGCCGAAGGGTTTCTCACCGACCCTGCGCAGTGGACCGAACAGATCGGCGAAGAGATCGCCGCCGAGAACGGGATTCCGGAGCTGACGCCCCGCCACTGGCTGGTCGTCATGTTCATGCGCGACCGCTATCTGAAGACCGGCAGCGCGCCCTCGATCCGCGCCCTCGGGAAGGAATCCGGCGTGCCCGTGAAGGAGCTCTACGAGCTCTTCCCCAAGGGCCCCGCCAAGCTCGCAGCCAAGATCGGCGGCATTCCGAAGCCGCGCGGCTGCATCTAGAAAGGAGCACACGATGACCGAACTGCTCGAACGTCCTATGGCGGCAGCGACCACCGAGCGGGAGACGATCGAGAAGGTGTCGATCGTCGTCTCGAAAGGCTCGCTCGAAGGGATCTACCCGGCTCTGATCATGGCCAACGGCGCACGCATGGAGGGAATCGAAGCGGATCTCTTCTTCACCTTCTTTGGTCTCGACGCGATTCGCAAAGACCGGCAGGCCCACATCAAGGTCGCGACGGTCGGCAACCCCGGCATGCACATGCCGACCCTGCTCGGCGCGCTCCCGGGCTTCTCCGCGCTCGCCACGAAGATGATGCAGCGGCAGATGGAGAAGCTCGACATCCCACCGATCCCCGAGTTCGTCGAGCTGATCGGCGACTCCGGCGCGGGCTTCCACGCCTGCCACGCGAGCGTCGAGATGTTCGGTCTCTCACTCGACGACTTCGTGCCGCAGGTGCAGGACATCATGTCCGTCGGCGAGTTCTTCGCGCTTTCGGGAGGCGGCCAGATCATCTTCACGTAGAGAGGAGGCGCACGATGCCGGCGCGCACGGGATTCACGGCAGACGAGGCGCAGCGCGTGGGCGAGGAGATCGGGATCGACTGGAACTCCTCGCCGTTCGACGTCGAGCAGTTCCGGCAGGGGATGGACGTCGAGCTCGAGCACGGGCTTCATGACCTCGGCACGAATGTCACCGGCGACGATCCCGCCACGACGGGCAAGATCGCCCGAGCCCACCTGAACGAGTTCCCCGACTACTACACGCGCCTCGCGCAGATGGAGGAGCAGGCGAAGCGCGACCACGGCATCACGCCGTAGAGAGCAGATCCGCCGCCGCCCGCGCCGCGACGACATCTTCGCGCGCGCGAACCACGACGACGCGTACCGCAGCTCCAGGAGCGCCGAGGTCGACGTCGGGAACGCCGGCGGCGTTTGCGCCCGCGTCGAGCTCGACGCCGAGAAAGCCGAGTCGCCCGCAGACGTCGCGCCGGACGGCAGCGGAGCCTTCGCCGACCCCGGCGGTGAACACGAGTGCGTCGAGTCCGCCGAGGGAGGCGGTCATCGACGCGACCAAGCCTGCGACGTGATGCGCGAAGACGCGCAGCGCCAGCGCAGCCGCAGGTGAGCTCGACCGCTCGAGCTCTTCGACCCGAGCGCTCTCCTCGGAGAGGCCGAGCAGCCCCGATTCCGTTTCCAGCGCGTGCTCGATCTGCTCGAGGCCGAGCTTTCGCGTGCGCAAGAGGTGCAGCACGATCTCCGCGTCGATCGAGCCCGCGCGGGTCGCCATCACCAGGCCCTCGAGCGGGCTGAAGCCCATCGTCGTGTCGACCGAGCGCCCGTCGCGCACCGCTGTGACCGAGCACCCACCGCCGAGATGGCAGACGACGAGTCGCGGCACGCGCACCCGGTCGGCCGACCACTGCACCGAGAGGCCGTGGAACCCGTAGCGGCGAATGCCCCAGTCGTGGCGCCAGCGCGCCGGCAATGCGTAGGTGGACGCCTCGTCCGGCATCGTCCGATGGAAGGCCGTGTCGAAGACCGCGACGTGCGGAACGTCCGGCAGGAGCGTCCTCGCCTCGTCGATCGCAGCAAGTGCGCGACGGTTCTGGAGCGGTGCAAACTCGGTCAGCGCGTCGAGTGCGACTCTCACGGCCGCGTCCAGGACGACCGGCTCGCAGAAGCGGTCGCCGCCGTGCACGACGCGATGTGCGGCGGCATCGACATGCGTCGCCTGGCCGAGGGAGTCGATGCGTTGCGACGCCTCCGTCTCGTCGACGATCGAGAGCTTGAGGCTCGTCGAGCCCGCGTTGACGACGAGGATGCGGCTCACGCGACGCGCGGCCAGACCCAGTCGCCGATCGCGGGATCGTCTTCGCCGTGCTCACGCGTGTAGGCGCGCGCACGTAGCCGTGCGTCTTCCATCTCCTGGCGGATGTGCGCGGCCGTCTCGCCCAGCCCGGGGACGCGATCGATCACGTCGATGACGAGATGGAACCGATCCAGGTCGTTCAGCATCACCATGTCGAACGGGGTCGTCGTCGTTCCCTCTTCCTTGTAGCCGCGCACGTGCAGATTGTCGTGGTTCGTGCGGCGGTAGGTGAGGCGGTGGATCAGCCACGGATACCCGTGGTAGGCGAAGACGACCGGCCGGTCGGCCGTGAACAGCGCGTCGAACTGCGAGTCCGAGAGGCCGTGCGGATGCTCGGTCTCGGGTTGGAGGCGCATGAGGTCGACCACGTTCACGACCCGCACGTTCAGGTCGGGGAGGCGCTCGCGCAGGATTGCCGCCGCAGCGACCGTCTCGAGTGTCGGCGTGTCCCCGCAGCAGGCGAGCACGACGTCAGGAGCTCCCTGGTCGTCGTTCGACGCCCAGTCCCAGATGCCGAGCCCACGCGTGCAGTGCACGATCGCCTCGTCCATCGAGAGGTAGTTGAGCGCAGGCTGCTTGCCGGCCACGATCACGTTCACGTAGTCCCTGCTCCGCAGGCAATGGTCGGCCACCGACAGGAGCGTGTTCGCGTCGGGCGGCAGGTAGACGCGGATGATCTCCGCCTTCTTGTTC
>JANMWV010000384.1:0-2006 GCA_031394165.1 Actinomycetes bacterium | reverse complement strand
GCCGCTCTTCGCCCACTACAGGCTCCGCCTCGCGGGTCTCATCGCACTGATCGTCGTCGCTGCCGCGCTGGGCGTGATCCCGGCCTTCCTGCTCAAGCACGTGATCCAGGCGATCGGCAGCAACAACACGCGGGCGCTCTCGTACAACGCCGGCGGGATGATCGCGATTGCGATCGCCACGGGTGTGCTCGGAGTGCTGCAGACGCTGCTCTCCAATCAGGTCGGCCAGCGTGTGATGCACGACCTGCGCGCGGCGGTCTTCCGCCACCTGCAGCGGCTCTCGCTGGCGTTCTTCACCCGGACGCGCACCGGGGAGGTGCAGTCGCGGATCTCGAACGACATCGGCGGCGTGCAGAACGTCGTCACGAACACGGCGACCTCGATCGCCTCGAACGTGACGACGGTGGTCGCAACCGTCATCGGCATGGCGCTGCTGAACTGGGAGCTCGCGCTGTTCGCGCTTGCGCTCATCCCGTTCTTCGTGCTGCTGACGCGACGCGTCGGCAACGAGCGCCGCAAGATCGCGAAGACGACACAGGAGACGCTCGCCGACATCTCGAGCCTCGTGCAGGAGTCGCTGTCCGTCTCGGGGATCTTGCTCGGCAAGACGATGGGCCGTACCACGGAGCTGGCCGACCGGTTCGACTCGGACTCGCTCCGGCTCGCCGACCTCGAGGTGCGTCAGCGCATGGCGGGACGCTGGGTGATGGCCTCGATCCAGACGAGCTTCTCGATCATGCCCGCCGCCGTCTACTGGTTCGGCGGGGCGGCGTTCGCGCACCCCTCCATTCCGATGCTCGTCTCCTTCACCGCGCTGCAGACGCGCCTGTTCTTTCCGGTCGGCTCGCTGCTCGGCGTCAGCCTCGACGTGCAGACGTCGCTCGCGCTCTTCGACCGGATCTTCGAGTACCTCGACCAGCCCGTCGACATCGAGGAGAAGCCGGACGCTCGCATGAAAGTCGAGGCGGGCGACGTGGTGTTCGGCGACGTCTCCTTCGCCTACGGCAGCGATGCGCCGACGCTCGAGCACATCACGTTCACGGTCGCGGCCGGTACGACGACCGCGATTGTCGGCGAGACCGGCTCGGGTAAGACGACGCTCGGCTATCTGACGGCGCGCTTGTACGACGTCAACGGAGGCGGCATCAGCATCGGCGGCGTCGACGTGCGCGACATGACCTTCGAGGCGCTCTCGGATCTCGTCGGTGTCGTCTCGCAGGAGACCTATCTCTTCCATGCGAGCGTGCGCGAGAACCTCCGCTTCGCGAAGCCCGACGCGACCGACGACGAAGTCGAGGCCGCCGCAGCGGCTGCGCGAATCCATCACGTCATCGCCGCGCTGCCCGAGGGCTATGACACCGTCGTCGGCGAGCGTGGCTACCGCTTCTCCGGCGGCGAGAAGCAGCGGATCGCGATCGCGCGCACGGTGCTCCGCAATCCGCCGATCCTCGTCCTCGACGAGGCGACCAGCTCGCTCGACACCGAGACGGAGCGGCTCGTCCAGGAAGCGCTCGACAAGCTCGCCGAGGGCCGCACGACGATCGCGATCGCGCACCGGCTCTCGACGATCCGCGAGGCGGATCAGATCGTCGTGCTCGACGCCGGGCACGTCGTCGAGGTGGGGACGCACGAGGATCTGCTGCTGGCCGGCGGCCGCTACACGACGCTCGCCTCCCGGGACGCCGACCTCGGCACTTCCCCCGTACGAGCTGTGCGGGAACCTACCGACGCACGCGTGGCCTGAACGCGGCACCATGCGCGCATGAGCCACTTCTCCGCTTCCTTCAGCCTCACGATGCGCGTGCGACTCGACGACCGGCCCGGGAGCTTCGCCGACCTGGCCCGCGGGATCGCCGACGCCGGCGGCCTGCTCGACGCGATCGACCTCGTACGGGTCGAAGGCGGCAGCAAGGTTCGCGACGTCAGCGTCCTCGCGACCGATGCCGCGCACGCCGACCGGATCGTCGCCGCCTGCCGCAGCATCTCCGGCGTCGAGGTCGAGCACG
>JANMWV010000338.1:0-1918 GCA_031394165.1 Actinomycetes bacterium | reverse complement strand
GACGGCGTCGGGGCGCCCGACTACGGCGACGAGGGGATGTTGCAGTATCTGCGGGCCGAGCGAATCATCCCGCCCTATCAGACCCGAGGCTATAAACTCGTGGAGAGGGTTCGCATCTACGAGGTCGGCTCGCCGCGGCGTTCCTAATGGCCGGTGACCTTCATGCCGACATTGTCGCTGTGCGCAACTGGTCGGCCCGTGAGCGAACGTGTGCAAGCGCGTGAATAAATGAGCCTCGTTCCCTCCCTGCTTCAGGCGATTGTCCGCGTCGACGGCGAAGCGCTCGTCATGCACGCCGGCGACAAGCCGTACGTCGTGTCGCCCACCGGACAGGTGGACCTTGCGAGCCGCGGGCTCACGCTCGAAGCGGTCAACGGGATCGTCGCCCAGTTGCTGCCCATCGAGCTGCAGAACGCGCTCGACGAATTCGGCGCGGTGCAGCACGAGCTGGCGCCGATGGCGGAGTTCCCCGGCGAGCACTTCACCGTCGTCGCCGCGCGCGGCGGCGACGACATCTGGACCGAGATCCGGCGACGCCGCATACCCGAAGACGACCGCGTCCCAGACGAGTTCTTCGTGCCCTCGCCGTCGTACGCGGCCGCCTCCCCGCAGGCCGTGTCGCAGACCGCGCCCGCGCATCAGGAGAGCGCCACGTCGACGCCCGTGTACGACAACGACGAGCTGCCGGTCGAGATGCTGGGCTTCGATTCGCCCGCCGTCGAAGAGCCCGCGCCGCGCGTGGAGGAAACCGCGAAATCGCAGCCGGCGTGGGAGGCCGTGGCGCTCGACAACGATCTGCTCCTGCCCGACGCGGCACACCTGTGGCCTGGACAGACGGCGCCGACCGCCACTGTCCGCGAAATGGTCGCCGCGAGGGCGCAGGACGAAGCGGTTGACGTGGTCATGGACGTCGATGCCGACACCGGTTTCCAAGCAGCCGAGCCGGAGCCGGAACTGATTCCGGAGCCGGTGCCCATGCGTCGGGCCGCGCCGGTGCGGACACCTCCGCAACAGGCCGCGCCGATCCCGGCCGTCGCCGCCGCGCCGCCGGTCATGCCTGCGGCACCGGTTGTGCCCGGCGCCCCGCCCATGGCCGCGTCGGTCGAAGCGGTGCGCGCGACGGAGCCTATTGCGTCATCGGTCGACGCGCAGCGCGAGGCGGCGCGGGTGGCCGCGGCGGAGGACGCGCAGCGCGAGGCGGCGCGGGTGGCCGCGGCGGAGGACGCGCGGCGCGAGGCGGCGCCTGTTGCCGCATCGGTCGAACCGCCGAGCCAGGCCCCGCCCCCACAGACCCGCGCCGTTCCGCCGTTGCAGCCCGCCGTGGTGCTGAACATTTCCCGCAATCCGATCCGGTCGGAGACGCCGCCGCCGGCGGTCGAGGATCCGACGCTGTCCGGGTTGGAACGGCTCCTGCGCGTGTCGTCGGCACGGGGCGCATCCACGCTCTATCTCTCGTCCGAGTCGCGGCCATCGGTCCGCGTGGACGGCGAGTTGCAGATGCTCGACGGCGAGCCGGTGCACGTCGCGCGCGACGTCGAGTCGCTGTTGCTGACGCTGATGCCCGAGCGCAGTCACGAAGCGCTGCGCACGGGCGCGGCGACCGAGTGGATTTGCGATCTCGAAGGCGTGGGCCGCGTCCGCTGCATGAGCTTCCGCGATCAGCGCGGGCCAGGCGGCGTCTTTCGTCTGATGCCGACGCGTTCGGTGTCGGCCGATCAGCTCGGTCTGCCGAAACAGGTGCAGGCGCTGGCGATCGAGCCGGAGGGGCTCGTGCTCGTCGCCGGGCCCCGGTCGAGCGGCAAGCGGACGACGATGTCGGCGTTCGTCGACCTGATGAACCGCACGCGCCGCGATCACATCATCACGATCGAGCGCGAGATCAACATCCAGCACGAGCGCGGCCACTCGTTCATCAGCC
>JANMWV010000329.1:0-2335 GCA_031394165.1 Actinomycetes bacterium | reverse complement strand
ACCGAGCGGCTGCTCGGCCTCGGTCCGCTCATTGCCGTCTACCTCGGTGCGCTCCTCGTCGTCGCGGCGTTCGCGTCGCTCGTCGGCACGTACCGGCACACGCTCGACCCGTGGGGCGTGCTCGCTCTTGGCGCCGCCTATCTCGCCGGCTTCGCCGTCGCCGGCGAGGTGCTCCGGCGCCGGGACCTCGCTCAGCCGGGGGCCCTGCTCCAGGTCGTCGCCGTCGGTTTCGTCCCGGTCGTCACCTATGCGGTGGAGCGCATCGTCGGGCTCTGGCCCGACCGCGCGACCCATATCGGCTACATCCACCAGGGGATCACCGGCATGGCGATCGCAGGGCTCGTCGCTGCGGTCGTCCTGCTCGCCGTCCGGCCCGATCCCCTGGTCTTCGTGCCGCTCGGCGTGGCCACGGCGGTGCTCGCGGCCGACCTCGCCGAGCTCCTGCTCGGGAACGACGTGAGCCATCGGGTGAGGTTCGCCTTCGTCCTGCCCGTGGGGCTCGCGTGGATCGCCGGCGGCCTCCGGCTCGACATCACGCGCCGCCGCCCGTACGCGACCTGGGCGCACTGGGTCGGGCTCGGCGCCGCCGGGGCCGGCCTCCTCGGCGTGCTCGCACCGCCGACGGTTCCCGGTTGGGTGCTGATCGGCGTGCTCGGCGCGGCGTCGCTCTTCTTCTCCGCGCTCGTGCGCCACTGGAGCTTCACCGTCGTCGGCGCGGTCGGCGTGCTGTGGGCCGTGGGCGGTCTCCTGACGAAGCTGGGCGGCGTTGCGCCGGTGGCGATCGCGCTGCTCGGCGTGCTGTTCATCGTCGTCGGGATCCGCTGGTCGCGCTGGCGTGACCCGATTCGCGAGGCCGTGCTCGCGCGCCTCCCCGCCCGCGCACGGGCGTTCGTCGCGCAGCTTGCGCCCTGAGCCGCCTACCGGCGCTGCACCTCGCGCGCGTCGGCGACGCTGTCGAGTTGATCGGCGATCGAGAGAGCGGCGTGCGTGAGCACGGCGATGCCGAGCGAGTCGTCGGCCGCGCGGGCGGCCCGGGTCGCGGCGCGTGCGCGTGCGACCGCCTCGCGCACGGGGCCTGGCTCGATCGCCCGGAGCGCCTCGGCGAGCGCAGCGAGAGCGTCCGCTGCGTCCTGCGGTGCCTGCCTTTCCGTGCCGAGCACGCGCAGCGCCCCGGTCGCTACGGCGCGCGCGTCCGAGACCGCCGCATCGAGCGCCGCTGCGAGCGGATCGAGCGGGTCGAGACGGCGGCGTGCACGGCGTCGCCTGGGCGCCCGGCGCGCGACATCGCGGGCGAGGGCGAGCGCATCGTCGAATCGGCGGGTGTCGATGGCGTCGATGCGGTCGAGCGCGGGCACTGCACTGTCGCGGTCGTGTTGCGCGAGCGCGACTGCGACCGCCTCGAGCGACGCCGCGAGATCGTCTCGCAGGTGCTGCGACTCCCGTCTCACGAGCCGCAACGGGTCGATCGGGAAGAGAAGCTGCGCCATCACGATCGCGATCACACCGCCGATGAGCGAGTCGATCAGGCGCTGCAACGTCAGGTTCGACCCGGTGCGATGGAGCGTCACGACGAGCACCGCCGAGACGGCGGCCTGCGTCGTCGTCATCGAGGAGGCGCCGACGGCCGTGGTGAGGATCAGCGCGCCGGCGGCGGCGGCAACGATCGGCAGCGTCCCGCGTCCGAAGAGCGCGACGGTCAGTGCGCCGACGCCGATCCCGAGCGTGACGCCGGCGACGAGACGCACCGCCTGGCGGCCGCGGATGCCGGGCTCGGCCCCGAGCGCGATCAGCGCGGCGATCGGCGCGAAGAAGGGCGCGTCGTGACCGGGGATCAGGCGGGCGAGCTGCCACGCGAGGCCGGCCGCGATCGCCGTCTGGGCGAGCCGGCCGGCGACGG
Source organism: Actinomycetes bacterium (assembly GCA_031394165.1). Taxonomy (GTDB): domain Bacteria; phylum Actinomycetota; class Thermoleophilia; order Gaiellales; family Gaiellaceae; genus Palsa-739. The sequence goes on along the minus strand of JANMWV010000329.1, from coordinate 438 downwards.
TGCGGTTGAAGTTCCGCCTGACCTGCTTCGGGAAGTCGCGCAGGGCGTCCAGCTGTGCATCCATCCGGGCATTGTCTATCGATGTCCGAAGTGGTGCGCCGACGGCAGCGACCCGTGCACGTCTCCCCCGTCGGTGAGCTCGCGTGCGAGCGGCCCGAGGCCGACGAGCTCGCGCACGAGCACGTTGCGGTTTCGGTCGACGTGCTCGTAACGGCCGCGCGCGAGGAGGAGCGGCTCGTTACGCACGACTGCGCGGAACCGGTCGTACACCTGCGGCGGGATGATCAGGTTCAGCTGCGCGTGCTCGTCCTCCAGCAGCATGAAGACGACGCCGTTCGCGGTCGACGGCCGCTGTCGCGCGACGACCATCCCGGCGACCTGCACGTTCGTCCGGTTGGGCTGGTCGAGCAGCTCGAGGCTCGACAGCGTCCCCGGCGG
>JANMWV010000124.1:0-4165 GCA_031394165.1 Actinomycetes bacterium | reverse complement strand
GCGAGGTTGTAGGCGATGCCGGGCGCCTGCTGGCGCTGGGCGTAGAGGACGATCAGCTCGCCGGCGAGCTCGCGCACCGACTCACGGGCGCGGGTCTTGAGCAGCTGCCACGCCTTGCCGCCGAGCTTCGAGAGCTGGGGCGCCTTGGCGTCGGCGCCGATGTAGCGGGAGAGCTTGCCGATCTGCTCGTGCGGCACATACAGACGGTCCTCGCCGCGGAACGCGACGAGCAGGTAGTCGCGCGTGACCGTGGCGACCGCCTTCGTCTCGAAGCCGAGCAGCTTGCCGACACCGTGGTCTTCGTGGACGACGAAGTCGCCGGTGCGCAGGTCAGCGAACGACTGCAGCGCACGGCCGCCGAGGCGGGCCTGCCGCGACACGCGGCGCCGGAACACCTGGTGGTCCGGCAGCAGGACGAGCCCGAGCTCGCGCCACACGAAGCCGCGGCGCGCCGGCGCGATCACGAAGAAGAGATTCGCCTCGCTCGGAAGCTTGTCGCCCGGCTCGAGCAGGCGCGCCTCGACCTTGCGCAGCAGGTTCTGCGTGCGCAGCGCCTCGCCGCGGTGCGGGAAGGCGACGACGACGCGCTGGCCCGAGCGCACGAGCGCCGCGAGCTCCGTCTCCGCCTCCGCGAGACCGCGGGCCGCGATCGCCGGGCGCATCGCCTCGAACGAGAACGGCTGGTTCTGCGGGAACGGATCGAGCTCCACTGTGTTTTTGAGGGAGACGGGGTGGAGGTTGTCCTCCGCCCACACGCGACGGACGTCGTCGGGCTGGTAGACGAAGTCCGGGGCGCGGTCGAGCGGGGCGACGAGGTCGTTCGGCACGGGCCGGATTTCGCCCTCCTCCCCGTGCCACTCCTCTGTCAGGTCGAGCCGGCGCTCGACGGCGGGGTAGATCGTGCAGGTCTCGACGGGATGCAGCGCGCGCTGCGTGAACGCCGAGAACGCGCGGATCGACTCGACCTCGTCGCCGAAGAACTCGACGCGCAGCGGCTCGCGCCCGGTCGTCGGGAAGATGTCGACGATGCCGCCGCGGACCGCGAACTGGCCGCGGTCGTCGACGCGCTCGGCGCGCTCGTAGCCCGCGAGCGCGAGCGCTTCCGACAGTCCTTCCACGCCGAGCTCGTGGCCCGCGGCCAGCTCGAGCGCTGCCGGCCGCTCGCGCGGCGGCGGCAGCGGCTCGGCGATCGCGTGCGCGGAGGCCAGCACGAGCCCGCCCCGCGCCAGTACGGCTAGAGCGCGTGCGCGTTCTCCGACGAGGTGCGGCGGCGGCTCGAGCCCCGACTCCCAGCGCACGCCGCGGCTCGGCATGAACCCGACGTCTTCCTCGCCGAGGAACCAGGCCGCGGCCTCGGCGGCGTCGCGCGCGTCTGCGTCCTCGGGCAGGAGGCAGATGAGCGGACGTCCGAGCTTTTCGTAGAGCGAGGCGAGCACGACCGGCAGCGCCGCTTCCGAGACGCGGGCGCGTGTCGGCAGCGCCTCGGTGAACTCTGCGAGGCGCTCGCTGTCCGCAAGCTCGCGGACGAAGGTGTGAAGTACCGGTCGGTCCATGCGAACGGCGAAACCTCGCGGTTCCGCGCCGCGCCATGGTACTCCGGTCACTCGTTCGAGGGACGTTCAGCGCCGGTTGACGTCGGCCTGCGCGCGCTCGATGCCCTCGGCTTCGAGCTTCTCGACCGCCTGCGCGGCGTTCCACACGATCGACTCCACGTCGTCGTGCGGCTCGAAGTCGGCGAGCACGTAGTCGGCGAGCGGACGCGGATCGCCGCGCCCCGGACGGCCGACGCCGACGCGCAGCCGGAGGAAGTCCTGCGTCTTCAGGTGCTGCGCGATCGACTTCAGGCCGTTGTGGCCGCCGAGCCCGCCGCCGAGGCGGAGCTGGAGCCGTCCCCGGTCGAGGTCGCCTTCGTCGTGAACGACGAGCACGGCGTCGGGGTCGAGCTTGAAGAACCGCATCGCCGCGCCCACGGACGTGCCCGACTCGTTCATGAACGTCTGGGGCTTCAGCAGCGCGAGCTTGTGCCCGTCGAGGCGGATCTCCGCGAGCTGGCCCGAGAACTTCGAGCGCCAGCCGCCGTCGTGCCGCTTCGCGAGCTCGTCGACGACCATCCAGCCGACGTTGTGGCGGTTGCGCGCGTATTCGCGGCCGGGGTTCCCCAGGCCGACGACGAGGAGATCGAGCGAGGAGCCCTGTCGCCGCGGCCAGAGCCGCATGGGCTAGCTCTCGGTCGAGCTGGAGTCGCCGGAGGCGTCGGCCCCCGACTCGGAGGACGCGTCGCCCTCGGCGGGCTCTTCGCCCTCGGCGAGCGGCTCGCCGTCCTCGCCCAGGGCCACCTCGGCCTCTTCGGGCTCTTCCTCGCGCGACGGTGCGGTCACGGTCGCGGCGACCGTCTCGAGGTCGTCGAGCAGCGTCACGCCGTCGGGGACGACGATGTCTGCAAGGCGGAGCGTGTCGCCCATCGCCATCTGCGAGACGTCGAGGTCGAAGTGCTCCGGAACCTCGAGCGGGAGGGCCTCGACGTTGAGCTCGCGCAGCGGCTGCGAGAGCACGCCGCCCTCGCGCACGCCCGGTGCGTCCTCGCCGCCGACGAGACGCACGGCGACCGAGGCGTGGATGGGACGGTCGAGGTGCACCTCCAGCAGGTCGACGTGCGTGACGCCGCCGCGCACCTTGTCGAGCTGGTAGTCCTTGAGGATCGAGGCGTGCGGGGAGCCCGAGCCGTCGATCTCCACGTCGAGGATCGAGTGCAGGCCTGCCTTGCCGGTGAGCGCGCGTCGCAACTCGCGCTCGTCGATGGCGATCGCCACCGGCTCGCTGCGCCCGTAGAGGACGCCCGGGATCACGCCCTGCTTGCGCAGGCGGCGCGTTTCGCGGGAGCCGAGGTGCTCTCGCGTCCTCACTGTGAGCTTTGTGCGTTCTCCAGCCATTCCGGCGGCGGAGTGTAGCGGAGACCGGCTCCCGACCTGCACTATCACGCTGTGTTCGAGGAACTGCTCAGGGACTGGGACGGCGAAGAGGCCGTGATCCGCTACGACGCGGAGAGCGGCGCCTGGATGTTCGTCTGCGTCCATTCGACGGCGCTCGGCCCGGCGGGCGGTGGTACCCGGATGCGCGTCTACGCCTCGCCGGGTGACGGGCTCGCCGACGCGATGCGCCTCTCGGGCGCGATGACCAGGAAGATGGCGATCGCCGGCATCGCCCGCGGCGGCGGCAAGGCGGTGCTCGCCGTGCCGAAGCTGCCGGAGGGCGAGGCGCGGCGGCGGCTCCTCCTGCGCTACGGACGACTCGTGACCTCGCTCGGCGGCACGTACCACACTGCGGGCGACATGAACATCACGCCCGCCGACCTCGATGTCGTCGCCGAGACGTGCCCGTGGGTGTTCGGCTCGAACGCGCACGGCGGCAACAGCGGCTACGGCACCGCGCGCGGCGTGCTGCACGGAATCCACGCGAGCGTCGAGCACATCTTCGGCTCGCCCGATCTCGACGGCCGCAGCGTGCTCGTGCAGGGCGTCGGCTCCGTCGGGCGCGACCTGGCGGGGTATCTCGCCGAGGCCGGCGCACGGGTGCTCGTCGCCGACGTGGACGAGGTGGCCGCGCAGCGGGTCGCAACGGAGGTCGGCGGCGACGTCGTGCCGGCCCGCGACGCGTTGAGTGCCGAGTGCGACGTCTACGCCCCCTGTGCGGTCGGCGGCACGCTCGGCGCGGCAACGATCCCGACGCTCGGTTGCCGAATCATCGCGGGGTCGGCGAACAACCAGCTCGTCGAGCCGGAGGATGCGGAGCGGCTGCACGCAGCGGCGATCCTCTACGCGCCGGACTACGTGATCAACGCCGGCGGCGTGTTGCAGCTGATCGGCACCGAGGAGCTCGGCCTCGACGCCGACGCACTCGAGGAGAGCTACGTGCGGATCGGCGAGACGCTGCGCCGGCTGTACGACGACGCGGACGCGACGGGCGTCACACCCGCCGTCGCGGCCGAGCGGCTCGCGCTGCAGCTCGTCGCCGCCGCACCGCCTCGTTAGCTTCGCAGCGCGCCGTGCAGCAGCGCGAGGAAGCGATCGCGCGAGGCGGCGAAGACGACGTCGGCGTTCGCCTCGCCGAAGCGGGAATCGTGGTCGACGACGGTCTGGCCGCGCGTCAGCTCGCCGCGGCGCTCGAC
>JANMWV010000278.1:0-7595 GCA_031394165.1 Actinomycetes bacterium | reverse complement strand
GCTGAGGGAGGCGTATGGACCTCGCACGTGAGCTGAGCGCGCTCGCCGAGCACGTCGACTGGCCTGCGACGCCCGAGCTGCAGCTCGCGCTCGAGCCGCCCGCGCGACGGGGCGGTCGCAGACCGCTCTACGCAGCGCTCGCGTTCGCGGCGTTGCTCGCCGTCGGCGCAGCGTTCGCGGTGCCGGAGTCGCGCGGCGCGATCCTGCGGTTCCTGCACCTCGGCGGGGTCACGATCGTGCGCGTCGACGTGCTGCCGCCGGCGGAGTCGCGCCCGCTCACGGCTGGGATCGGCAGGCTCGTCACCCGCGCCGACGCGGAGACGGCCCTCCGCGGCGGGCTGCTTGTCCCGCCGGTGACGCCCCGGCCGCGGCTCTACCTGAGCGGTGGCCCGGTGATCTCGATGCTCGTGACGTCCAACGGCGAGCCGGTGCTGCTCAGCGAGTTCCCGTTCGCCGGTGGCTTCATGAAGAAGCTCGCGTCCGGCGGCACGTCGATGGAGCCCGGCGGCCTCGGCAACGTGCCGTCGATCTGGATCTCCGGCGCCGCCCACGACGTCTTCTTCCCGGGCGTCTCGCCGCGGCTCGCAGGCAACGTCCTGCTCTGGGAGCGCAGCGGCACGACCTACCGCCTCGAAGGCCGCTCCCTGAGCCATACGGACGCCGTCGCGCTCGCCCGATCCCTCATACGAGATTGACACGCGAGATACCCCTTCCTGGGGGTGAACCGGAAGCGCCTATTTCCCGAAGAACGTGACGAAGGAAATCTGCGGCGGAAGGAACCGAGATGCCTGCTGTTGAAGAGATCGTCGAGACGGAGCTGGAGCGTGTCGAGCGCTGGCGGGCCGACGAGCTGATGCGGGCCGGATTCGACCCGATGTCGGCCGTCGAGCTGGCAGCCCGCCTGGACATCGATCTGCATACGGCGACCGAGCTGGTCGATCGCGGCTGCTCGGCCGAGCTCGCGCTGCAGATCCTCCTCTAGCGGCGAAGACCCGGCAGAATGGCGTCCGTGAGCGCCGTTCTCGCCTCCATCCCCTCGCCGTCGACGGGCGTGTACCACGTCGGGCCGTTCACGCTGCACATGTACGGCGTCATGTTGCTGCTTGCGATCGCGGCGGCGTTGTGGCTGACCGGGCGGCGCTGGGTGCGCTTCGGCGGCGACTGGGATCTCGTCTATCGCGTGACGATCTGGGGCGTCGTCGCCGGGATCGTCGGCGCGCGGCTCTACCACGACCTGACGAGCTGGAACCAGGACTCCGCGATCCACGCCCACTGGTACGGGCCGTTCGCCGTGTGGTCGGGCGGGCTCGGCGTCTGGGGCGGGATCCTCTTCGGCGTGCTCGCCGGCGCGTGGGTCGTGCGGCGCTCCGGCAACAGCGTGCGGCTCTTCATGGATGCCGTCGCGCCCGCGCTGCTGCTCGCGCAGGGGATCGGCCGCTGGGGCAACTGGTGGAACCAGGAGCTGTACGGCAAGCACACGACGCTGCCGTGGGCGCTCGAGATCCACGGCAAGACGAGCGCGAACCTCTATCACCCGACCTTCCTCTACGAGTTCATCTGGGACGTCCTCGGCGTGCTTCTGCTGCTCTGGCTCGACCGGCGCTTCCGGCTGCGGCGGCCGGGGCTGTTCGCGCTCTACGTCGCGTACTACACCGCGGGCCGCACGGTCGAGGAGCTGCTGCGCTCGGATCCGTCCAACCACATCGGCGGCATGCGCGTGAACTTCTGGGTCTCGCTCGTCGTGTTCGTGGCGAGCTCGTGGTTCTTCGTCTGGTGGCAGTTCCGGCGGAAGGCGTCGAGCGCTGCGCCTCGGGCGCCGAAGGCCCCACGCCGCCCGCTGCTGCGCCGCGGGAAGCTGGCTCCGGCGAAGAAGCCGGCGCCCCGGATGTCCGTGCCCAAGGGGCGCGTCCGGTAGTGCGGGTACGGTCCTGCGCGTGATCGTCCGTGAGCTGGAGCTCGACCTCGACGCGTTCGAGGGCCCCTTCGATCTGCTGCTGACGCTCGTCCTCAAGGACGAGCTCGAGCTGCGGGAGATCGACGTGGCCGGCATCGTGCTCGCGTTCCTCGAGCGGCTGTCCGAGCGCGAGGAGCTCGACCTCGAGGCGTGCGGGGAGTTCCTCGTGCTGATCTCGGCGCTGCTCGAGCTGAAGGCGCGCGGGCTGTTCCCGGAGGAGGCGGCCGAGCTGGCCGAGCTCGAGCCGGAGGCCGCCGCCGAGGAGCTCGCCCGGAGGCTCGCCGAGTACCGGCGCATGAAGCAGGCGGCCGGCTGGCTGCGGGAGCGGCTCGAGACCGAGGGTGAGCGCTACTTCCGCCTCGGCCCGGCGCCGCGCGCGCCGAAGGTCGAGACGCCGCTCGCGCCGCAGCACGCGGCGAAGCTAGCGCAGGTGATTCGCCTGCTTGCAGCGGATCCGCCGCAGGTCTCGCTCGCGCACATGGCGCTCCGCTTCCCGCCCGTCTCACAGTTTCTCGACCGCTTCCGCGCCGTGCTGCGCCGGCGGTCGCGCTTCGACTTCGACGCCGAGGTGGCAGACCTCTCGCGCGTCGAGCAGGCAGTCGCGTTCCTCGCGCTGCTCGACCTTCGCCGCTCCGGCGAGATACTCATCGACCAGGCAGCCCCGTTCGCGCCCATTCGGGTGGCGCGGACCGGGGAGGAGATCGCCGCCCCGCATGAAAGGACCGCTGCATGGACCGCCCGCTCCGCCTGATTGCCGGCAACCCGCTCGACCAGCTCGCCCGCACGATCGAGGCGCTGCTCGTGATCGCTTCGGCACCGCTCTCCGTGCAGGATCTCGCGGACGCCGCGGACGACCATCCGGAGCGCGTCGAGACCGCGCTCGGGCTCGTCGGCGAGCGCTACCAGGAAGGGCGCAGCGGCATCGTGCTCGAGAACGTCGCCGGTGGCTGGGCGTTCCGCGCGTCGCGTGACGCAGCGGAATCGTGTGCGCGCCTGTTCGAGAAGCCGGCGCAGCGCAACCTCTCGCAGGCTTCGCTCGAGACGCTGGCGATCGTTGCCTACCTCGGCCCGTGCTCGCGGCCCGACATCGCGCGCATCCGCGGCGTGTCGGCCGACTCTGCGGTGGCGAACCTCGTCGAGCGCGGCCTGATCACGGAAGCCGGCCGCGACGATGCGGCGGGTGCGATCCGCTATCGCACGACGCCGCTCTTCGAGCGCGTGTTCGGGCTCGAGAGCCTCTCGCAGCTGCCGCGCCTCGACGACGTCGGCGAGGACACGGAGCGGATCCGCGAGCGCCGGCACGCCGTCGCCGAGCAGCGCACCGCCTGACGCTTCGCTTCGCTCGCTTCACGGGGGAAACCATGTTTCCCCCGTGGGGCCCCCTTCTTCGCTGTGCTCCCGGCAGACGTCTCACTGCTGCGCGGAGCAAGCTCCGCTCCGCGACGATGGAGTCGCTACCGGCGGGGGTCCCGGCGGCCGCCGCGGCCCGTAGTAGTACGACGAAGAGCAGCGTGAAGACGAGTGACGTCGCGAGAAACGCGGCCTGCTTGCCGTTGAGCTGGCGGCCGAGGATCAGCGCCCGCACGAGCACGCCTGCCGTGATGCCGACGCTCCACGTGACGAGCAGCCGCTTCACCGACGGCCTCTCGTAGAGCCGGACGGCGGCCCCGACCGCGAACCAGCCGGCGAGCGGCGGCACCGCGTCGCGTCCGAACGCCGAGAACGACGCGCCGTGCGACAGCAGCCCGACGACCGCGAAGGCGACGATCGCCGCCGCGTCCGACGCGGCTGCACGGCCTCCTCGGATCGCAGCGACGGCGAGCGGCATCGGCCCTATCGTGTCAGGCGTGCGCCTCAACGCCTATCTCGCCCGGGCCGGTCTCGCGTCGCGTCGCGGGGCCGACGACCTGATCAAGGCCGGACGCGTGCGCGTCAACGGCGAGCCGGGGCAGCTCAACACGTTCGTCGAGGCGACCGACCGCGTCGAGGTCGACGGCCACGAAGTTTCGAAGCAGCGTCTCGCGCACGTGCTCCTCCACAAGCCGGCCGGCGTCGTGTCGACCGCGCGCGACCCGCAGGGGCGGCCGACCGTCGTCGACCTCGTCCCGCACGCCTCACGGGTCGTCCCAGTCGGGCGGCTCGACGCGGACACGACGGGAGCGCTCCTGCTGACGAACGACGGCCAGCTTGCGCACCGGCTCGCACACCCGCGCTACAAGGTCGAGAAGGTCTACGAGGCAGAGGTCGGCGGCGACCCCGGCGAGGACGTGCTGAACGCGCTGCGCGAGGGCGTCGAGCTCGACGACGGCCGCACCGCGCCCGCGCAGGTGCGGCGGATCGGCCCGCACACGCTCGAGCTGATCATCCACGAGGGGCGCAACCGGCAGGTCAAGCGGATGCTCGACGCCGTCGGCCATCCCGTGCGGAGCCTGCACCGGAGCAAGTACGCCGGGCTGACGCTACAGGGGCTCCGGCCCGGCCAGTCGCGGCAGCTCACGCCGAACGAGATCGAGCGGCTCCGCTCGCTCTAGCGACGCCCGTCACTCAACGTTGACGTTTGCACGACCGGCCCCAACGGCGTAGGTTCGGGTCGATACTCATCTTAGGGAAGAGGAGAAACCGATGGCAGGCCGTCACCGCCGGCGCGTGCCGGTACTCGTAGCTCTGACCACGCTCGTCACCGTGCTCGTGCTCGGCTCCGACGCGGTGGCCGACAAGCCTGCCGCCTCCAAGCCGTCCGCGTCGAAGGTCGTCTATTTCGCGTCCGACGGGATGCGACCCGACCTCATGCAGGGCTACGCGGCGCAAGGCTTCATGCCGACGTATGCGCAGTTGATGCGGCAAGGCGTCGTCGGCGACAACGGCCTCGAGCAGGCCTTCCCTCCGAACACCGGCGTCGGTTGGTACACGCTCATGACCGGCACGTGGCCGAGTGAGCACGGGTCGACCAACAACACCTTTTTCCGCTCCGGCGACACGTTCTCGAACCGGACGTCGTTCTCGGCTGCGGGAATCCTCCAGGCCGACACACTTGCCGCCGCCGCGGAGCGGGCCGGCAAGAAAGTCGCGCAGGTCGACTGGGTCGGCGGCCTGAACTCGGGCATCACCGGGCCGACCGTCGACTTCGCCAGCTTCTACTCGAACCGCGGCGTCCTCGTCGGCGCCGTCAACGCGAGCGAGCAGGCCGGCGCGGCAGCGTTCAACACGAACTACCAGGTGGGATCGTGGGTGCCCGCAGTGGGCTGGACGAACGTCCCCGCCGGCGACCCGGCTGCCCCGCCGATGGAGGTCTTGGGCGGCTGGGCGATCCCGACCTCGTTCGCGTCGCTGAACCCGAGCCGCACGTACAACGTGTACGCCTACGACTCGAACGTCGACGGCACGGCCGCCTACGACCACCTCGTCGTGACGACCATCGACAAGAACGGCGCGTCTGGCGCCCTCGACCTTGCGGTCGGTGACTTCAAGGCCGTCAAGGTCACGCTGATCGGGTCGCGCGCCGGCCAGTTGGCCGGTCACTACGTCAAGCTGATCTCGCTTGCGCCCGACCTGTCGAACTTCAAGCTCTACGCGACCTCGATCGCGCGTCCGTCGGCCCGGTGCAGCACGGCCGCGTGCCTCGCGCTACCGCACCTCCCCGGCGAGGACCCGCTCGAGGCGTACATCGCGAACAACCTGCCGCCGTGGGCAGCGGCCGACTTCGCGCCCGAAGAGGGCGGAGTCATCGACGAAGAGACCTACATGCAGCAGGGTCGCGATCTCGAGGCCGCCTACGGCGACGCAGTGCTGCAGTACATCCTCGGGACGCTTCAGCCGGACACGGACGTCGCCTTCGTCGGCTACCCGTTCACCGACGAGGTGTCGCACCAGTTCATGGCGCTCACGACGCCGACCGACATGGACGGGAACCCCAACCCCTGCTACGACGTCGTGCTCAGGTTCAACGACACGCAGTGCACCGGTCGGGGGACGGCCGGTCTCGTCGCGAAGCGCGAGGGCTACATCCGCAGCGCGTACGTGGAGGCCGACGCGAAGTTGAGGCTCGCGCGCAGTCTCATGGGCGGCAGCCCGACGACCGTCGCCACCTCCGATCACGGCTTCGCGCCGCAGTGGCTCGCGGTCAACGGCAACGCGGTGCTGAACGCTGCGACCGTCCACAACACCGTTACGAACACGGACGTCTCGCTCCACGCGAGCAATGCGAACGCGTCGAACTGCGGTGCCGCTACCAGCGACCTTGCGAAGGCCTGCTGGGCGGGCGGGACGATTCAGGTGTACGTCAACACGATCCGTCCGGCCGGGATCACGTATGCGGCGGTGCGGACGGCGGCGACGAACGCCTTCCAGAGCCTCACCGATCCGAACAATCCGTCGGCCCAGGTCGTCGCCAGGGTGATGCAGAAGGAAGAGCTTCGCAACGTCGACGGCGACGATTCCCTCCATCCGAACCGGAGCGGCGACGTCGTCGTCGTGCTGCGTCCGCCGTACCAGTCGGACGCCGGCACGAGCGGCCAAGCGATCGCGCTGTCGCACTTCTTCGGTCAGCACGGCTACCTGCCGAACCTCGTCGACCTCGCCCACAACGTCAACATGCACGCGACGTTCGTCGCGGCGGGCAGCGGTTTCCGGCATCAGGATCCGGTCGCCGGGATCCGCGCGATCGACGTTGCACCGACGGTCGCGTTCCTGCTGGGGATCCCCGGCCCGCAGAATGCGCGCGGGAAGATCCTCTACCAGCTCTTCCCGAGCCCGGGCCAGCTGAAGGAGGTGACGATCCTCGACATCTCCGACTACCACGGGCAGCTGATCCCGCTCTCCGAGGCGGCCGACACGCTTGGGCCCACGTTCGGCATCGGCGGCTCCGCGTTCCTGAAGCCGTGGTTCGACTGGTACCGCAGCGACGCGCCGAACGGTTCGCTGACAATCGCCGCCGGCGACTCGGTCGGTGCGACACCGCCGATCTCGAGCTTCTTCGGCGACAAGCCCACGATCGAGCTGATGAACATGATGGGGATCGGGCTCGACGGGCTCGGGAACCACAACTTCGACCGGGGCCAGGAGTATCTGCGCACCCAGTTGATTCCGCTGGCGAACTTCCCGTTCGTGTCGTCGAACATCGTCGATGCCGGCGGGAACACGCCGCCCGAGTGGTCGAAGTCGAAGGTCTTCGACACGACGTTCGGCGGCGTCAGGATCGGAATCGTCGGCTTCTCGAACGACGACCTGCTTGAGCTCATCAACCCTGCCGGGCTGGTGCCATTCCACGTGTCGAGCTCGACCGCCGCCGTCAACGCTGAAGCTGCCCGCTTGAAAGCCCGGGGCATCAATACCATCGTCGCCATCGGGCACCTGGGAGCGACCGCCGGCACTCTGACCAGCCCCACCGGCCCTCTGGTCGACCTCGCCGACAACGTCACCAACGTCGACGCTGTGATCGGTGACCACACCGACCTCCAGGTCGTGACCACGAGATCGAACGGAGTCCTCGTGACCGAGAATCGCAGCAAGGGGATTCGCTTCACGCGCGTCCGCCTGGTGGTCGACGCCAGCACGAAGACCGTCATCTACAAGACGGCGGACTTCCACAAGCCGTGGGATATCGGCGTCACAGCCGATCCCGCAATTCAAGCCAGGATCGATG
>JANMWV010000475.1:0-1692 GCA_031394165.1 Actinomycetes bacterium | reverse complement strand
TGTGATCAGGCGAGAGGACGCTCGCCCAGGCAGGCGTTCTGCCGCTAGGTGATCGTTCGCTTTCTCGGCGGTAGGCCGCTTATGATTCGTGGGGTGAATCACGAGCCCGCTGGGTCGGTGAACGGCGATGAAGGTCTGCTTGCTCTTGTTCGCGAGGCAGCCCCGCATCTTGTTCGCACGGGCGCTGATACCGAGGCGTGGCTCGGTCGTTTGGACGAGCAGCACGACGAGCTACACGATCTGATGGAGCGGTTGCTGACGGCCGATCCGCCGACGGCGTCGGAGGTGGCGGCGACGCTGTGGCCGTTTTGGTGGCAGCGGGGGCACATGACCGAGGGTCGCGATTTGCTGGAGCGCGCGGTCACAATCGAGGGCCCAGATCGGACGCGCGCGCTGAGAGGGCTGGGGACGATCGCCTTCCGTCAGGGTGACGTGGAGGCGGCTGAGCGGGCGTTTCTCGAGCGGCTCAAGCTGGTCGAGCACGACGGGACTCAGCAGGAACTCGCTGAGGCGTTCGCTGATCTCGCCCGCATCGCTTTGCGCCACGGGGACTTCGCGGAGGTCCGTCGCTATGCCGAGCGCGGCTACGCCGCCGCCGAGGGGTTAGGCCCGGAGGCGATCCGTGGCCCGATCCACATGCGCGCAGCGGCGGCGAGGATGGAGGGCCGGCTCGATGAAGCACGCGCGCTCTACCTCGAGAGCCGCGAGCTGAACGAGAGCCTCGGCAACGAGTTGAGCGTTGCCGGCGAAGACCACAACCTCGTGTATGTCGCTTTGCACACCGGCGACCGCGAGGAGGCAAGGCGGCGCTTCCGCATGTCGAGCGAATGGATCTTCGCCAACGACAATGCCTACCTGCGCCCGTACGCCTTCCTGGACGGAGGCATCCTCGCGCTGCACGACGGCGATCTCGAGCGCGCCGGCCGTCTGGTCGCCTGCGCTCAACGCATCTTCGAGGACACCGATTCCGTCCCTGACCCCGACGACCGAGTCGAACTCGACGAGGCGATCGAGCGTCTCAAAGATCAGCTCGGCGACCGCTTCGACTCCCTCTGGTCCGACGGACTATCACTGAGCCTCGACGAAGCTCAGACGCTCGCCCGAGCCTGACGCGCCAGCAGGGCTCGCGGCGCAATCTTCTCAGGTGACGGTAAGACTGACCCACTCCTGGTGGGTGTCGCCGGAGGCTCTTTACTAGACTCCGCCTATGTCCCGGGTCATCCCCCCCGGCCCGGCGTCGGCGTCTGCGTCTGCGTTATGGCCGAGTGTCGCGATGATCGCCGGAGGGGCGCTGAACGTCGCGCTGTGGCCGATCTACACGAGCGTGCACGGCCCCGGCTCCGTGGACATGCAGGGAGAGGTGCTCGGCATGGGCACGCTGTTCTGGGGCAGCATGATGGAAGGCCCCTCAGGCCTGCTGATCGCGCTCGGTCTCGCCGGTTCGTACGGGCGGCTGACCGGCCGAGCGGGCCGGATGGCGCGGGTCGGCTACGTGCTCACAATGATCGGCGTGGTGATCCCGGCATTGGTCAACCTGGCGATCCTCGCGGTCATACCGCCGCTGCTTGCGCCCGTCTTTGGGACAGGCCTCATCCTCATGGCCGTGGCCAACCGACGAACGTCCTCGTTGACGCGATTCAGCCGACTCCTCCTCTGGGGGCTCGGGGTCGTCCTGTTCTGGTCAGTCCTCTG
>JANMWV010000216.1:0-1547 GCA_031394165.1 Actinomycetes bacterium | reverse complement strand
CGCGCCGCCGCCCCGCTCCGTGCAGCAACCGCCACACCGGCTCGCCGGCAGCCTTGCCGGCGAGATCCCAGAGCGCGCAGTCGACGCCGCTGATCGCCTCGACGACGACTCCGCCGACGTGACCCCAGCGGCGCAGCTGGTCGATCATCTCGACCCAGAGGCCGCCGATGTCGCGTGCGTCCCGCCCCACGAGGACGGGGGCCAGCAAGCTCTCGACGGCGGTGCGCGCCATCTCCGCGCCGCGGCGCGCGATCGCCTCGCCGTAGCCGACGAGTCCGTCGTCGGTTCGCACCTCGACGAGGACGAGCGTGAAGACGTCGTACGCGCCGAGTGCGAACACGACGCCGCGCTCCGGCCGCGCAGCGAGCACCCGCGCACTCACGGACTCGATCTTCATGCCCGCGTCTCGCTCACCCGAGCGCCTCGAGTTCTTCGGCGACGTCGAAAAGGTCCGCGACCGCGCCGTAGTCGGCGATCGAGAAGATCGCGGCGTCGGGGTCGGAGTTCACCGCGACGACCGTCCCGCTCCCCTTCATCCCGGCGACGTGCTGCACCGCGCCGGAGATCCCGAACGCGAGGTACAGCTTCGGCTTGACCGTGTTGCCCGACTGCCCGACCTGACGCGACGGCGGCATCCAGCCCGCGTCGACGAGCGGCCGCGACGAGCCGAGCACCGCACCGAGGCGGTCGGCGAGCGCCTCGAACGTGGCGATGTTGTCCCGCTCGCCGATGCCGCGGCCGATCGACAGCACGAAGTCGGCGGCGCCGATGTCGACATCGCCGGCCTCCGGTGCGACGTACCGGCGGTGGCGGACGCGGTCGGATCCGGGCGGTAGGTCGAACGTGCGCCGCGCCGGTGCGCCCGGCTCCGTCGCCGGCTCCCACACGGTCGGCCGCAACAGGAGGAGCACCGTCTCGGCGCCCGGGAACTCGAGCTCGGCCTGCACCTTCGCGGCGTAGAACTCCCGTTGCGCGACGACGGCACCGTCCTCGAGCGAGCACGAGATCACGTCGCTCGCGAAACCGAGACCGAGCTCGGCCGCGACCGCGGGGCCCCAGCCCATCCCGTCGACGGTGAAGCCGCCGACGACGAGCACGGGCCGCAGCTGCGCGACGAGCGCCGCGACGGCGCGCCGCTGCGTGTCGCTCGTCGGCTGCGCGCCCGCGGGCACGAGCACGAGCTCGTCGACGCCGGCGAGCTCGAGGCCCGCCGCAAGACGCTCCGGATCGGCGGCGACGACGGCGACGACCACCGGCGACGCACCGAGCGCGCGCGCTGCGCCGACGAGCTCGAGCGTCACCTCGCGAAGCTCGCCGCCCACCTCGTCCGCGACGACCAGCACGCTCATCGCACCGTCTCCTCGACGATCTCGAGAATCCGCCGCGCGATCTCGGCGGGCGAGCCGGAGAGCATCGCCGGCTGGCGGCGCTCCGGGACGAACATTCGTCGCACCCGGTAGCCTGCCGGCCGCGTCTCCCCCGGCTCGACGACCGGGAGCTCGCGCGTGCCCGCTTCCTGGATTGCCCGCAGCGTCACGTAGCGCGGC
>JANMWV010000212.1:0-2782 GCA_031394165.1 Actinomycetes bacterium | reverse complement strand
CTTCGGCGGTGCCGTGCTCGAAGGCGATGCCCCGCAGCTCGAGCAGCTGCGCGATCGCGGTGCTGGCGACCTCGCCGAACAGCTCGAGCGGCCGCTCCTCGGGCGTGGCGATCACGATCTCGACGCCGCGCGTCATGTGCTCGACGAGGTACCCCGCCGTCAGCAGCGCCAGCTCGTACAACGGCAGGGGCCAGGTGGCCCCGCGCGGAGCGACGAACGCGATCCTCCGAAGGTCTCCGGCCGTGGCGCGCGCGAGCAGCGCCTCGAACGCCGGGAGATCCTCCTGACCCCGAAACGTGAGCGCACCCGGCACCGCCTCGCGCGGTCGCGCGCCGAGCGCCAGCACGGCGGTGTCGTAGGGAAGCGTGACACCGCCCGCGAGGGTGACGACCTTCTGCCCCGGGTCGAGGGCGGCCACTCGTCCGGCACGCAGCGTCGCGCCGGCCGCGCGCACGAGCGACTCGAGGGGGAAGCGCCGCACCTCCCCGGCCTGGAACGGCTCGGCGACCGCGAGCGGCCGGTACGAGAAATCCTGCTCGGGCGCGACGACCTCGACGGAGACGAGCTCCTCGGCCAGTGCGCGGAGACCAAGGGCGGTCTCGAGCCCCGCGACACCGGCGCCGAGGACAACGACGCGCCGTTTGACCATGCCGGAATCGTTCCACCACGCCCGCACGCGAGCATCGTGGACAACTACGGATTGTCCGGGCGGCCGATACAGGCGAAACTCCGCCGATGAACCTCCTCGCCGTCATGCTCAGCACACTCACCATCGCCTCGCCGCAGGTCACGTTCACGGCGCCGGGTCACACACCGAAGATCAACACCCACTGGAACTACGCCGTGCACGTCACCAACGCAGGCAAGCCGGTGTCGGCGCGCATCACCGCACAGATCGTCGATCCGATCGGCGGCACGCATCCGGTGGAGTTCGGGAAGAACACGAAGGCGATCACCAACTGGCCGTTCACCGGCATCTTCCGCGACTACATCGTCTGGCCGCCGAGCTCCCGCGGCGTTCCGCTCACGCTCCGACTCATCCTGCGCATCGGCGGTGCCCGAAAGACCGTCACGTACGTCGTGACGCCTCACGCGTGAGCACCGGCTGCGCGATCGCCGTCTCGGGCGTGCACAAGTCGTTCGAGGACGGCCGCGTGCAGGCATTGCGCGATGTCTCCTTCAGCGTCGATCCCGGTGAGCTCGTCGCGCTGACCGGCGCCTCCGGATCGGGCAAGAGCACGTTGCTCAACCTCCTCGGCGCCCTCGACACACCGGACGCGGGCTCGATCGAGATCGACGGCACACGGCTCGGCGAGCTCGGCAGCTCGTCGACGTATCGCGCCGGCACCGTGGGCTTCGTCTTCCAGTCCCACAACCTCCTCCCCACGTTGACGGCCGGCGAGAACGTGCAAATCCCGATGTTCGGGCGACGCCCCCGGCGTGAGCGCGAAGCCCGGGCGGCGGAGCTGCTGCGCGAGGTCGGGCTGGAGGACAGGCTCGCCGCTCGGCCCGCGGTGCTCTCCGGCGGCGAGCGCCAACGCGTCGCGATCGCGCGCGCGCTCGCGAACGAACCGCGGCTCCTGCTCGCCGACGAGCCGACGGGCGCGCTCGACTCGGTCACGGGCAAGAACGTCCTCGACCTCCTCGATCGACTCCGGCAGGCGCGCGGCATGACGATCGTGCTCGTCACCAACGACGACGACGTAGCCGCTCACGCGGAGCGGACACTCCGCCTCGCCGACGGCGTCATTCGTGTCGAAGCGCCTCGACCGGCGCGAGCCTGACCGCCCGCCACGTCGGATACAGCGCTCCGATCAAGCCCACCCCGAGCGCATAAGCGAGGCCCCAGGCAAAGGTCGACGCCGTGTAGCCGGGACTGATGAAGCCGGACAGCGTGCTGCGGCGGACGAAGAGCTCCGCTGCGACGACGCCGAGCGCGCAGCCGACACCGAGCGCGAGCAGGCAGATGCAGAGCGTCTCGGAGAGGATCATCGCGCCCACGCGGAGTGGCGACCACCCGACGGCGCGCAGGATCCCGATCTCCCGCGTGCGCTCGAACACCGACATCGCCATCGTGTTCATCACCGCGATACCGCCCACGATCAACGCCAGGAGCGACACGACCCAGCCCATCGAGACGATCAGCCGCGTCGACGTGTCGACCTTGATCGCCTGCCCCGGCTCGGTGATCGCGGCGACGCCCGGGTAGTGCCGCTCGAGTCGCGCCGCGAGTGCCTTCGCATTGGTGCCGAGCCGCGCGGTGACCCCGATCGACGTGATCTCGCCCGGCCGCTGTGCGAGCGCCTCGACCGCTCGCAGCGGCAGCACGACCCCGAGATCCTCGAAGCGATCGCCTGAGTGGTAGATGCCGGCGACCGTGAACGCACGAGGCCCGAGCCGGAGCACCTCACCCAGGCGCTTGCCGGAGTGATCGCCTGCCATGACGGGCGCGCGCACTCCGTCGACGACGACGAGACGGCGATAGGCGAACTCCCGTGGGTCGAGGCCGAAGACGAGCAGCCCGTCGACGACGAGCAGCTTGACCTTCGTGACCGCGGCCACGCCGGGCTCCCGCGACACGGTACGTGCGAGCGACTCGGGCAGCAGCGACCGTGGAAAGTCGGAGGCGTCGGCCTGGTACAGCCCGAAGTCGGCGCGGCCCACGCGCATCAGATCGCGGGCGGTGCGATGCACGCCGCTGATCGTGGCGAGCAGCGCGACGATCAACGCGACGCCGAGACCGACGCCCACCACGGTCAGCAGGGTGCGCGCGGCGCGCCGG
>JANMWV010000182.1:0-5441 GCA_031394165.1 Actinomycetes bacterium | reverse complement strand
GCCGCTGCGGCTGATCTCGTTCCTCGAGGAGGAGGGCTCAGGCTTCGGCCAGATGCTGCTCGGCAGCCGGATCGTCGCACAGCGCGTCACCGAGGAGGACCTCCGAGAGCGGTTCCGAGCGGTCGACGACGGACGGAGCTTCTGGGAGCACGCGGAGGAGGCCGGCTACCAGCCGGCACGCTGGCGCGAGTGCAGCCACGTCCTGGACGACCTGACGGGCTGGATCGAGATGCACATCGAGCAGGCACGCGTCCTCCAGGACACCGGCAACCGGATCGGCGTGGTCGCGGCGATCGCCGGCTATGTCCACGTCGACATCGTCGTCCACGGCCGCGGTGATCACGCTGGCGCGACGCCGATGGACTTCCGGCTCGATCCGACGTTGGTGCTCGCAGAGACCATCGTGGAGCTGGAACGGCTTGCGGGCGCTGCGGGACGAGGCACCGTTGGCACCGTGGGTGAGATCGAGGTCGATCCCGGGCTCATCAACGCAATCGCGAGTCGCGTCCGCTTCTCGCTCGACATCCGCGGGCCGGAGGACGACGTCTACCGGGACGTCGCCCGCGAGATTGAAGGTTTCGCGACGCACGCCGCGGAACGACGCGGGATGCGCGCGGAGTACCTCGAGCGGCAGTCGCTGCTCGCGACTCCGATGGACTCGGAGATCGTCGCCGCGCTCGAGCACGCCGCCGCTGCGACGGGCGAGCCGTACATGCGGATGCACTCCGGTGCGGCGCACGACACGATGTGCGTCGCCGACCGAGTCCCGACCGCGATGGTCTTCGTCCCGTGCAAAGACGGGATCAGCCACCATCCGGCGGAGGATGCGAGCTCGGCGGACGCAGCGCTGGCAGCCGAGATCATCCTGAGCGCGATCGCGGCGCTGCAGTAGAGGCACCGAGGCGCGCCGCGCTGGGAAGCACGAGAAACGCGGCGAGCCAGAGCGCCGCTACGACCGCGAATCCCGTCCGTCCTCCGCCGGGCAGCGAGAACGTGATGCCGACCAGTGGCGTCCCGACGAGCACGACGACGCTCGCTGCCCCGTTGACGAATCCCACAGCCGCCGCCTGAGCGTCGGGCCGCATCAACGCCGCGCCGGTGAATGCGGGCGCGAACGGAATCCCGGCGGCGAGCCCCACGAGCACCGCCCCGGCGGCGGCCGGCCCCGGCCTCGCGGTGAGCAGGAGGATCGTCCCGAGCGCAGCGGCGAGCAAGCTCGAGCCGACCGCGCGCCGCACCCATGCCGGATGCACGAGGAGGATCCAGCCGCCGAGCGGACGCGTGACGATCCCGAGCGCCAGCGTCAGCGCGCCGATCGCCGCCGCTGTGCCCTTGTCGACGCCACCGTCCCGATGAAGCAGCGTCACGACCCAGTTTCCGATCACGATGCTCAGCCCGAGCGAGGCCGCATAAAGCGCGGCGAGGGGATACAGCCGTGTGTCGCGGACGATGCCGCCCGAGGCGCTGCGGGCCGCACGCCGGAAAGGTCGCGGTGTGTCAGCGGGGCCTACGGCGAGCAGGAGAAGACCGGCGAGAGCGACGCAGAGAGCGGTCAGGAACGGAGCTCGCCAGCCGACCCAGCTCTCGACCTGCGGGACGACGGCGAGCGCGACTCCGCCCCCGGCGAGCCCGACACCGCCGAAGAGGCCCTGTGCGAACGGTGAGCCTCCCTGCGCCCGGACGTAGGCACTTCCGGCGATGAACGACAGCCCCGTCCCGACACCGGTCAAGGCGCGCATCGAAAGTGCCAGGGCGGTGTCGTGGGCAATCAGCGCGACCGCGCTGAAGACGGCGATCGTCGCCAACCCGCAGAAGCCGACGAGGCGCGGCCCGAACCGATCGCTGGCCCTGCCGGCCGGAATCTGCATCGCGAGGTGCGTGACGAAGAGCGCCGTCGTGAAGAGCCCGACTGTCGCCAGGCCGACTCCGTAGGCATCCGCCAGCGGCTGCGCGACCGCACCAGCGTTCGCGAGGTTCCAGCCGGCCGCCAGCCCGAGCGCGCAGCCGCCCGCGACGGCGCGACGCATCGGCGTCACGCGCCTGCCACGTGCGCGATGAGACCGCCTGCGAGGAGAACCTGCCGTTCCCGTGTCGTAAGCGCGAGCTCCAGCTGAACAGGCCTGCTCGGTGTCAGCGCCTGGAGCTCCGATCGTCCGGCACGCACGGCGTCGAGAAGGCCCGGAAGCGCCCATTCCTGACCCTGCTGGACTCCCTCGTAGTCCTCCTCGACTGCGAACGTGAGCGGAGGAATCCCCTGCGCGATCAGATTGGAGCGGTGGATCCGCGCAAAGCTCTTGGCGACGATCGCGCGCACGCCGAGGTGCACGGCCGCGAACGCCGCCTGCTCGCGGCTCGACCCCTGGCCGTAGTTGTGACCGCCGACGACGATGCCGCCGCCCCACTCCACCGCTCGGGTCGGGAACTCGGGGTCGAAGCGCCGGAACATGTAGCGCGCGCAGGCCGGAATGTTGGACCAGATCGCCAGCCCGAGAGCGCCGTCAGGAGCCATGTCGCCCGTGGAGACGTCGTCGGGAACGACGATCAGGACTCGGCCCGCAATCACCTCCGCAAGCGGCGGCACCGCGGGCGGCGGCACGATGTTCCGGCCCTTCTCGAGGACGACGGCGCGCGCCTGCTCCGCCGGAGGCGGCTGCACGATCTGTTGATCGTCCAGTGCCGTATCGGGCGGCGGCGCGATTATCACGGGCAGCTCGCCGAGGTCGCGGGGATCCGCGATCACGCCCTGGAGTGCGGTAGCGGCAGCCGTCGCCGGCGAGCAGAGGTAGACGCGATCAGCCGGGGTTCCGCTTCGTCCCGGGAAATTCCGGTTGAACGTCCGGACGGAAGCCGCACCAGCCGCCGGCGCCTGGCCCATGCCGATGCACGGGCCGCACGCCGGCTCGAGGATCCGGGCGCCCGAGGCGAGCAGGTCGCCGTAGACACCCGAGCGCACAATCATGTCGAGGATCTGGCGCGACCCGGGGCTCACGGTGAGGTCGACCTCGGGCGGAAGCGAGCGACCGCGAAGAACAGCCGCCACGACGGCGAGATCCTCGTACGACGAGTTCACGGAGCTCCCGACGCACACCTGCCTCACCGGCGTCCCGGCAACGTCCCGCACCGGTACGACCCGTCCCGGCGACGACGGCAGCGCGATGAGCGGTTCGAGCTCGGCCAGCTCGATCGTCTCGACCTCCTCGTACACGGCACCCGGGTCGGCGGCGAGCGCGACGTACTCGCGCTCTCGTCCCTGCAGGGCGAGCCACTGCCGCGTCTGCTCGTCACTGGGGAAGATCCCGGTGGTCGCACCGGTCTCCATCACCATGTTGCAGATCGTCCCGCGATCGGTCGCCGTGAGGCCGGCGACACCCTCGCCGTGGAACTCGAAGACGCGCCCCCGTCCGCCTCGGACGTCATGTCGGCGGAGCAGCTCGAGGACGACGTCCTTCGACTGCACCCACGGCATCAACCGACCGCGTAGGTCGACTCCGACGACACGGGGACGCACGAGAACGTACGGATGACCAGCCATCGCGGTGGCCACCTCCGTCGCACCGGCCCCGATGGCCAGAACCCCGAGCGCTCCCGCCATCGTCGTGTGGCTGTCCGCTCCGACGAGGATCTGCCCGGGCCGCGCGAAGCGCTCCAGATGAAGGTAGTGCGAGATGCCATTGCCGGGCCGCGAGTAAAGGAGGCCGTAGCGGGCGGCGAAACTCCGCAGGTAGGCGTGATCCTCGGGGTTCTTGTTGTCGAACTGCAGGATGTTGTGGTCGACGTAGGACACGGTGGGCACGGCGACCCGTTCGAGACCGAGACGCTCGAACTGGAGGCACGCCATCGTCCCGGTTGCGTCCTCGAGCAGGATCTGGTCGACGCGGAGCTCGATCTCCTCGTCGGTGCTCGCGACGAGGTGATCATGGATGATCCGCTGCGTGAGCGTCGCTGGGCCAGCCACCGGAACAGCCTAGTACGTGCTTGCCGTCTTCTACGGCTTGCTTTCAGGCGTTTTCTTCGGCGCCCTCGCCGTCGCAGTCCGCCGCGCTCTCTCGAAGGCCAACGACCCGGAAGCCGGAGCCACCGTGGCCTTGAGCGTCGCCTTCGCCGTCTCCGCGTCGCTCGCGCTCGCTGCCTCGTCGAGGGTCCAGCCCGGCCACCTCTGGCCGTTCGCCCTCATCGGGCTGCTCGTTCCCGGTAGCTCGCAGATCCTCTTCGTGAGAGCGGTGCGCGACGCAGGCCCCTCACGGGCGGCAATCCTGATCGGCACGGCGCCGCTGATCTCCGTGCTGATAGCACTGACCGTTCTCGGCGAGCCGTTCAGCGTCGCGCTCGTCGTGGGAGCCCTGCTCATCGTCGCTGGCGGCGCGGTGCTGACGCGAGAACGCGTTCGGCCGCACGACTTCAGAACGCGCGGCGCCGCCCTCGCCCTCATCTGCGCCGGCCTGTTCGCGGTGCGCGACAACCTCGTCCGCTGGATCTCGCTCGACGCGCACGCGGCACCGCCCCTCCTCGCCGCAGCCACTTCGCTGCTCGCCGCCGCCATGCTCCTCGTGGTGTACCTCACCGTCGTCCGACGCACGGCTCTCCGCCGCCGGTTACACAACGCCGCACGCCCGTTCGCGCCCGCAGGAGTCGCACTCGCCGGTGGCTACGTCTGTCTCCTCGAGGCCTTCGCCCACGGCCGGGTGAGCATCGTCGCCCCCCTGAACGCGACGCAGTCGCTGTGGGCAGTTGCATTCGCGGCGCTCGTGATCGGCCGAAGCGAGGCGATCGGATCGCGCCTGGTCGTGGCGAGCCTGCTGATCCTCGCAGGAGGGACGCTGATCAGCGTCGTGCGCTGACCCAAACCTAATTGGCCCCGGCGACCTGCTCTGCGATCGCGTCACCGACGACGCGCGTGGAGGCGGTGCCGCCGACATCGCGTGTTCGGGGCCCCTCGCGGCAGACGTCCTCCAGCGCACTCATGAGCGTGCGCCCGGCCTCGGGCTCGCCGAGATAGTCGAGCATCAGTGACGCACTCCAGATCGCGCCCGCCGGGTTGGCGATCCCCTGCCCCGCGATGTCCGGTGCCGACCCGTGCACGGGCTCGAACAGTCCCGGCGCTCCGGTACCCGGCGCCAGATTCGCGCTCGCGGCCATGCCCATCCCGCCCTGGATGGCGGCGGCCAGATCCGTGAGGATGTCGGCGAAGAGGTTGGAGGCGACGACCACGTCGAGGCTTCCGGGGTCCCGCACGAGCCGCGCCGCGAGGGCGTCGACGAGAACGCGTTCGTACCTGACCCCGGGATGCTCGGCGGCGACCTCCTCGGCGATCTCGTCCCAGAGGACGTAGCCGAAGCGGGAGGCGTTCGACTTCGTGGCGCTCGTAAGCACACCGCGCCGTTCCTCCGCGCGGTCGAAGGCGTAGCGGATCACGCGCTCGACACCGGCTCGCGTGAAGACAC
>JANMWV010000175.1:0-12185 GCA_031394165.1 Actinomycetes bacterium | reverse complement strand
CCCTCCGCGACGGACGATTCGTGCACGGGAAGGGCCGCAGCACCGGCGCCGTGACGGAGCCGTGCCGCGGCCTTCCAGCGGACTCACTTCGTGGTGCTGACCGCGAGCTCGGGCTCGGTCGCCTCGACGAGCGCGCCCGTCGGGATGGCGAGCACGGGGCAGATGCCCACGTGCAGCAGGCCCTGCGTGGTGCTGCCGAGGAGCAGGTTCGCGACACGCCCGTAGCCGTGCGTGCCGACGACGATCAGATCTGCTCCGGCCTCCCCGGCGATGTCCGCGATCGTGCGTGCCGCGTGGTTCGCGGTGCAGGTGCGGACGACGTAGGTCGCGTCGACGCCGCTGGTCTTCAGCTCTTCGACCTGCTGGTGGATCTTGGCGCGCAACTCACTCTCGTCGGCGAGGACGGGGAACCCGCCACCGCGGCCGACGAAGATCTCGCGCGCATGGACAATGACGAGTTTCGCCTTGTCCGGCTCGGCCAGGCCGAGCGCATACGGGAGGGCGTGGGCGGCCGTCTCGGACCCGTCCGTCGCCCAGAGGATCGTCTTGAACATGACACACTCCTTTCGGTCCACTCGAGTCTCTGCCAACCGGGCGGCGACGGCATCGGGGGCAGGCCGGAGCGGTGACGTGGGTTTCCCGCAGCGTTCGCAGCTAGCGTTGCGGCATGGGACGGGTGACGCCGAGCGAAAGCCGCCTCCGCGCGCTGCTCGAGGCGAGCATGGCGATCGCCTCGGAGCTCTCCCTCGACTCGCTCCTCCAGCGGCTCGTGACGACCGCCGCGGAGCTGACCGGCGCGCAGTACGCGGCTCTCGGCGTCATCGATCACACCCGCGAGCAGCTGGAGCGCTTTCTCACCGCCGGCGTCGACGAGGAGACCCACCGCGCGATCGGCGAGCCGCCCCGCGGCAAGGGGATCCTCGGCGCGCTGATCACCGAGGCGACGCCGCTGCGGTTGCACGACCTCGCTGAGGATCCACGCTCGGTCGGGTTTCCCGCGAACCATCCGCCGATGCACACGTTCCTCGGCGTCCCAATCCTGCTGCGCGGGGAGGCCTACGGGAACTTCTACCTGACCGAGAAGGCGGGCGGAGAGGACTTCACCGAAGAGGATCAGGAGATCGTCTCGCTGCTCGCCGCCCAGGCCGCGATCGCGATCGAGAACGCGCGCCTCTACGAGGCGACGACGCAGTGGTCGAAGCAGCTCGAGTCGCTCAACGAGGTCGGGAACGCGCTCGCGACGGAGACCGACGTCGAGCGGCTGCTCGACCTCGTCGCTCGGCGCCTGCGGGAGCTCCTCGACGCACGACTCGTCGCGGTCCTGGTTCCGGTGGGAGCCGACGAGCTGCGCTTCGCCGCCGTCGCCGGTGAGGGCGGCGAGGCGTTCCTGGGCCAGACGATGCCGGTCTCGTCGTCGAAGAGCGGCCGCGTCTACCAACGCGGACAAAGTGAGCGGAGCGATTCCGTGCTCGACGACCCCGAGATCGATCGCGAGGTGATCCGCGGCTTCGGCGCCCGCACCGGGCTCTGGGTCCCACTCGTGGTGCGATCGAAGACGATCGGCTTGATCGCGGTCCACGACAAGCTCGGCCCCGATGCCCGCTTCACCGACAACGACCTCCGGCTGGCGGAGACCTTTGCCTCTCGAGCGGCGGTCGCGGTCGACCTCTCGCAGAGGACGGCACGAGACGCGCTACGGCGCATCGTGAACGCGCAGGAGCTCGAGCGGCGCAGGCTCGCGCGCGAGCTGCACGACGAGACCGGCCAGGCGCTGTCGTCGATCCTGCTCGGCCTGAAAGCGCTCGATGAGCAGGTGGACAGCGAGGAGGCGCGCCGGGCGGTTTCCGGCGTGCGCGCGCTCGTCGTCTCGACGCTGCACGACGTCCGTCGGCTCGCGGTCGAGCTGCGGCCGACCGTGCTCGACGACTTCGGACTCGTCCCTGCGCTCGCGCGTCTCACCGAGACCTTCGGCACGCAGACGGGGATCGGCGTACGCTTTGAGTCCGGCCTTCCCGATGAGCGTCTCCCCGCCGAGGTGGAAACGGCGCTCTATCGCATCGTCCAGGAGTCACTCACGAACATCGTCAAGCACTCGCGCGCACGCAACATCAGCATCGTCCTCGTCCGGAAGCCGGGCGCCGTCGCTGCGGTGATCGAAGACGACGGCGAGGGCTTCGATCCGGCGTCGGTCCGGGACGGCGGCTTCGGGCTCCTGGGCATGCGCGAGCGCGTCGGTCTCCTCGACGGCCGGCTGCAGATCGAGTCGGTCGACGGCGGCGGCACCACGATCGTCGCCGAGGTGCCGCTGGCATGAGCGTGCGCGTGCTCATCGTCGACGACCACGCGGTCTTCCGGGCCGGACTGCGGATGCTCATCGACGCGGAGGCCGACATGGAGGCGGTCGGCGAGGCCGGCAACGCGCGCGATGCCGTGTTCCAGGCGCGCGCCCTGAAGCCCGACGTGATCCTCATGGACGTCGTCATGCCCGACCAGAGCGGTCTCGAGGTCGTGCCGACGCTGCTGCACGAGCGGCCCGAGACGAAGGTGCTCGTGCTGTCGATGCAGGACGACCCGCAGTACGTGCGCCAGGCATTCGCCAACGGCGCCAGTGGCTACATCCTCAAGGAGGCGGCCGACACCGAGGTCGTCGCGGCGATTCGTGAGGTGGCGGGCGGAAACAACTACGTCCACCCGACGGTGGGCGCGAGGCTGATCGCGGCCGAGACCGCCGAGGCGCGCCGCGCCGAGGAGGACCCGCTCTCCGACCGCGAGCGCGAAGTGCTCCGCCTGCTTGCGCTCGGTCACACGAATCAGGAGATCTCCGCGCAGCTCTTCATCTCGGTGCGAACCGCCGAGACGCACCGCGCGCACATCATGCAGAAGCTCCGGCTCACGAGCCGCGCAGAGCTCGTGCGCTACGCACTCGAGCAGGGCGTACTCGAGCAATAAGCAGCGCACAACGCCGACGAGCCGCACCCTGTAATGGGAGCGGCCCGTCGGCGGGGTGTGGAGGTTGTTGTTATGCGGTCGGAACTGTGTGACCGCGGTCTGCCGTCTTCGCCTTGCGGCCGAAGCTCAGCACCGCGTCCGAGCTGCGAAGCGTGCCGACGAGCACGAGGATCCCGAACCCGATGCCGGCGAGCAGGAGCGCGATGCCGACGACGATCCCGAACAGCGAGATCTGCTCGGCCATGTAGCTCGTGTTGAGCGCCGTGGTCAGTGCGGTCTCGGTGACCCAGAGGTTACGGAGCGCGTTGTCCACGGGGCGCCCACTCTTCGAGTCGGTGAGCGCGTAGTTCATGTCGTTCGTCCCGCCGTGACCGTCGGTGAACTTCGCGGGTGCGCCGGGCTTGGCGGTGTAGCGGCCCATCTGCGAGTAGGTCAGGTTGCCTGTGGCCTCGAGCGTGTGGATCCGCATGTAGCTCGCGAACGCGCGGGCCCGAGCGCCGGAGTTGATGGCCTTGTCGGCAACGGAGAGCGTCGGCATCGGCGTGCTCGACGGGAGACCCGCCTGCTTCGCCTCTGCCTTGATCGCGGCCGGCGTCATGTCGGCCGATCCGACGATCTGCTCCAGTTTGAGGCTGTCCCGGACGGTGCTCCGCCCGTTGATGCCCATCACGAGCGACGCAACGCCGAACGCGACGAGAATTGCCGCGGCGACGATGCCACTGATCTCCAATACCTTGCGCATCTCAAGCTCCTTCTTCGTCGCGGCCGAGTCCCTTCCGTTCGAGCTCCGACCTTTGTAGGGCCAGCTTGCCGAGCCGCGACGCGATCTTCATCGGGGGGTCTGCTGAAGCTCGCTGCGGTGATCTCTCGCTTTCGATGCGGCTTTTCCGCACTCGAACGTCCCGGCGACGTCGGCGGCCCAGGCGCGAATCGCGCTCCAGTCGCGCGCATCACTGGCCGGCATGCGGTTGAACGGGAACCGGAGGGCATGCGGCTCGATGACGCCGCCGAAGATCGCAACGGCGGACGCCTCGACCTCGGGCACCTTGGCCAGCGCCTTGGCGAGCTGCGCTCGCGACGCTGCCGCGTCCTGTTTCTCCATCGTGCGCGGGCCCATACCGAACACCGCAACCGGAATCGCGCCGAGGGCGTCCCGGTGCCGCTCCAGGAATTCGATTGCGTCGGGATGCCAGCGGCCCATGTAGATCGCGCCGCCGACCACCACTCCGTCGTACGTCGACAGGTCGTCGACCTGTGCCGCCGGACGCGTCTCGACCTCGAAGCCGTGCTCGTGCACCGTCTCGGCGACGGCGTCAGCCACCTCCCGCGTCGAGCCGTGCTTCGTCGCGTAGGCGACGAGAACGCTTCCGGGCATCGGGTGCCTCCTTCGAGCGAGTTGTGGCGGTGCTGACCGGGGAAGACGTCGGTTGACGAGGCGGTTGAGCGACGACCGGCTCGAGCCGGTCGCGCAGCGCGTAGAGCGCGTCGCGCTCGATCGCCCGCGCGCGCTGCTGCGAGACGTGCAGCGAGGCCGCGACATCCGCGATCTGCTGCGCGTCGCAGTCGAAGCCGAAATGCCGGCTCACAACGGTGCGCTGCCGTTCGGGGAGTGTTGCGAGGGCGTTGTCGACCGCCTGCACCTGCTCGTGCTCGACGGTCTCATTCTCCGGATCGCGGGCCGAGTCGTCGGCGACGAGCGACTCCAGGCTCGAGCCGTCGTCGAGGACGGCCCGGTCGAGCGAGACGGGCGTCGCCCCGAGGCCGCGTGTCTCGAGCACGGCCTTCCGAGAGAGGCCGGTGGCGGCGGCGATCTCGTCCGGTGTCGGCATGTGACCGGTCGTGTTCCTGAGGCTCGCCTCCGCGCGCTCGATCGCGCGACGGCGCTCCACGATCTGCTTCGGGAGGCGGATCAGCCGCGACTGGTCGGTGAGCGCATTGCGCACGGCGCGGCGGATCCGGAACCGCGCGTACGACTCGAAGTCGGCGCCGCGATCGACCTCGTACTGGTCGATCGCCTCGAGCAGGCCGAGTGAGCCCTCCTGTACGAGGTCTTCGACGGGGAGGCCGAGGTTGCGGTACCGAGCCGCGATCGACCGCACGAGCGGGAGCTGTTCCGCGACGAGACATTCGCGCGAGCGGCGGTCGCCGCGCCGCGCGGCTGCGACGAGCTGTGCGTCCTCGGGACGCGATCTCATGGTGACCTCCGTACCCAAGCTTGCGGGAGCCCCCGGCGCTGGGCATCGGGATTTCCGCGCAGGCCGGGTTCCTCGAACTACGGAGCGGTGAGCGCGACGCGCTCGGGTGCGATCTGCGTTCCGGCGTCGCCGCGGACGAGCGCGGCGAGCTCGGAGAGCGCACCGATCGCACTGGTTCCGGCTGTTCGCTCGACGAACCGGCACGCCGCGTCGACCTTCGGTCCCATGGAGCCGGCGGCGAACGACCAGCGCCGGAGCTCCCACGGCGTCGTCTGCTCGATGGGCACGGCGGCCGGGGTGCCCCAGGCACGCTCGACGTGGTCGACGTCGGTTGCGAGCACCAGACGGCTCGCGCCGAGTGCCTCGGCAAGGAGTGCGGCCGTGAGGTCCTTGTCGATTACGGCTTCGACGCCGCGCAGGCGGCGGCCTTCGCGAACGACCGGAATGCCGCCGCCGCCGGCGCAGACCACGATCGCGCCGGAGTCGACGAGGAGCTCGATCGAGTCTCCCTCGACGATCTCCTTCGGCTCGGGCGATGCGACCACCCGCCGGAAGTACATGCCGTCGGCGGCGATCGTCCAGCCGTGCTCCTCGGCGAGCGCTCGAGCCTCGCGCTCCGAGTACACCGGCCCGATCGGCTTCGACGGGTGTGCGAACGCGGGGTCGTCGCCGGCGACGGCGACCTGGGTCAGCACCGCGACGACCGCTCGGCCCGGGAGCTCGTTGCCCTGGAACTCGTTGCGCAGGGCCTGCACGAGCAGATAGCCGATCATGCCCTGGCTCTCGGCGCCCAGGACGTCGAGCGGATACGGCGAGACCGCCTTGTACGCGTCGGCCTCGAGCGCGAGCAGCCCGACCTGCGGCCCGTTGCCGTGCGTGATCACGAGCTCGTGGTCGCGGGCGAGCGCGGCGAGGGCGGAGGCAGCCGCGAGGACGTTGCGCCTCTGGACCTCCGCCTCCGCCGGCTCGCCGCGTCGCAGCAGCGCGTTGCCGCCGAGCGCGACGACGACACGCCGGTCGCTCACCGGTCGGCTCCCCGCGTCACGAGCATCAGGACGGCCTCCTCGGTCGGCAGACGGTTCGCCGACTGACGCCACACGGCCGACTGCGGTCCGTCGATCACGGAAGCAGCCACTTCCTCGCCGCGCTTCGCCGGGAGGCAGTGCAGGAAGATGGCACCCGGTTGCGCGAGCCCCATCAGCTCCTCGGTCACCTGATACGGCCCGAGCGCACGCTGTCGTTCCTCGCGCTCCGCCTCTTCGCCCATCGACGCCCAGACGTCTGCGTACACGGCGTGGGCGCCTGCGACTGCCAGGTGTGGATCGCGCACGACCTGCAGGTCGGCTCCGCTTTCCTCCGCAAGCCGGAGCGCGGTGTCCAGCACCGCCGGATCCGGCTCGTAGTCCGGCGGGCACGCGACGGTCACGTCGAGGCCCGCCAGCGCTCCTGCCTCGAGCAGCGAATGGGCGACGTTGTCGCCGCCGTCGCCGATGAACGCCAGCTTCCTCCCGGCCAGGTCGCCGAACTCCTCCTTGATCGTGAGGAGGTCGGCCAGGGCCTGGCAGGGGTGGTGGTCGTCGGAGAGCGCATTGACGACCGGCACGGTCGCCCACTGCGCAAGCTCGTCGACCGTCGCCTGCGCGAACGAGCGAATGACGATCGCGTCGACGTAGCCGGAGAGTGAGCGTGCAGTGTCGGCGATCGACTCGCCGCGCCCGAGCTGCAGCTCCTGTGGTGTGAGCGCGATCGGCGTTGCGCCGAGACGCGCTACCGCTGCGGCGAACGACACCCTCGTGCGCGTCGACGGCTTCTCGAAGATCAGGGCGATTGACCGGCCGTGCAGTGCATCCTCGCAGTGCGCGGCACCGTCCTTCATCGCCTCCGCCAGCTCGAGCAGCCGGGCAAGGCTGTCGGGTGTGAAGTCCGCCATCCGCGTGACGTGGTGCAGCGTCGCCCGCTTCTTGGGAGTGAACATCGTCATCGTCTTCACCCCGTCGCGACCGTCTCGCGCCGCCCACCCCTTGCGCGGGTGACGATCGGCTTGAGCACGTCGGCCAGCGTCGGCGACCCGACCTCCTCGAGCTCGTACCGCACGTGGCGGATCGGGTGGCGCGAGTTGATCAGCCGTCCGAGATCGATGGGCGTTCCGGTGACGACGACGTCGCAGTCGACCGCGTTGATCGTCGCCTCGAGCTCCGAGAGCTGGTCGTCGCTGTAACCCATCGCCGGCAGGACGTCGGTGAGCTGCGGCCAGCTGTCGTACAGTTCCTTGATCGACCCGACGGCGAACGGCCGCGGATCGACGATCGTCGCCGCGCCCGCATTCCGGGCCGCCACGAGGCCGGCACCGAACGGCATCCCGCCGTGCGTGAGCGTCGGGCCGTCGTCGACCACGAGCACGCGCGCGCCGAGCAGGCTCGGCCCCGCATCGAGCGTCGTCGGCGACTTGGCGAAGATCACTTCCGCGAGCGGATTGACCGACTCGACGTTCGCGAGCACCTGCTCGACCTTGTGTGCCTCCGCGGAGTCGACCTTGTTGATGACGACGACGTCGGCCATCCTGACGTTCGTCTCACCCGGGTGGTAGAGCAGCTCATGACCGGGACGCAGCGCATCGGCGACGACGATCAGCAGATCCGGTGCGAAGAACGGGAAGTCGTTGTTGCCGCCGTCCCAGACGACGACGTCTGCTTCCTCTTCGGCCTGCCGGAGGATCGCGCCGTAGTCGACGCCCGCGTACATCACCATGCCCAGCCGAACGGGCTCCTCGTACTCCTCCCGCTCCTCGATCGTGGGATGCGACTCGTCGATGTCGTCGAGCGTTGCGAAGCGCTGCACGCGCATCGCCTCGAGGTCGCCGTACGGCATCGGATGCCGGACGAGCGCGACCTTCAGCCCTGCGTCGAGCAGCAGCCGTCCGACCTTGCGGCTGGTCTGGCTCTTGCCGCAGCCGGTGCGCGTCGCGCAGACGGCGACGACCGGCTTCGTCGAGCCGAGCATCGTCGCGTCCGGGCCGAGGAGACGGAAGTCTGCACCTGCGGCGAGGACTGCCGACGCCTTGTGCATCACGGTCTCGTGCTCGAGGTCGGAGTAGGCGAGGATCACCTCGTCGACGCCGTGCTCGCGGATGAGTTGCGTCAGCTCGTCTTCCGGCCGGATCGGGATGCCGGCCGGGTAGAGCGGGCCGGCGAGCTCCACCGGGTAGACGCGGCGGTCGATGCCGGGGATCTGGGTCGCGGTGAACGCGACGACGTCGGTAGCCGCGTCGTCGCGGAACGCGACATTGAAGTTGTGGAAGTCGCGCCCGCCGGCGCCCATGATGATGATCTTGCGCATCTCGGTGCTCCTTTCTCAGCAGGGCTCTGCGTCGGGGTTCAGCAACTGCTGGAACTCGCGCCGGATCGGCAGCGGGCGAAGCTCGACGTGCTTCCGCGGCGCGTGGATCTCGAGTGCGCGATGCTTGTAGACGACCGTCGTTCGTTCCGCATCGGCGTCGTCGGGGAGACGGAAGGACTCCTCGAGACGCTCGTGGAGCCGGAACGCCCGGTCCTCGTCGCCCGGTAGCTCGCATTGATCGCCGTGCACGGTGATGCACGGGCCGAGCGCGTCGACGCTCAACTCGTCGAGCTTGAAGTCGGAGACGTCGAGCTCGATCACGTACTCGTCCGGCTCCCGCCGGACACGGGCGCGCTCGGAGGGCTGGTGGCCGGTGCCGACGACTCGCATGGCTGGCATGGCTCCTCCTTTGTCAGGCATCGATTCCCCCGGCAGGGTGAGAGGCGGCTCAGTGGAACCACTGAGGTTGCGTCAGGCCTCTCGCGGATGTGCGGTCCAGCTCGGCCCGCGACGCTTCGGTCGGTGCTTCGAGGCAAGGAGGAGAGATGAAGACCATCCTGCTCGCCACCGACGGCTCTCCGTCGGCGACGCAGGCGACGGCCACGGCGATCGAGCTCGCAGGCGAGCTGGGAGCAGCGCTGCGCATCGTCTCCGTCTGGCAGTTGCCCGTGTACGACTACGGCTACGTGCCGCTCCGCTACGCGCCGGAGCTCATGGAAGAGCAGCGCAAACACGCAGACGGCGTGCTCGCGGGCGCGATCGCCACGGCCGCAGCCGCGGGCATCGACGCGACGCCGGATCTCCGTCAGGGAGACGCGGCCGACGAGATCTGCGCCGCTGCGCAGGAAGCGGAGGCGGACATGATCGTGCTCGGCGCCCACGGCTGGGGAGCTGTGAAGCGGTTCCTGTTCGGGAGTGTTTCCACGATCGTGCTCCACCACGCGCCGTGCCCCGTGCTCGTCGTCCGCGGCGATCACGACGAGCGCGTGTCCGAAGCGGTCGGCGCGGGCAGCGCCCACTCCGGCAGCTGAGCAGCGCAATGTGGCGCCCACTGCTCGCGCTCGCATCGCTGTCGGCGCTCGCGGTGGGCGCCCTCCTCCACGTCGTCGGCGTCCCCGGCGCCGGGAACGCCGTGTGGGCGGTCTCGACGGCGGCGATCCTCGTGCCGCTCGCCGTCTCGGTCGTACGCTCGCTGTTGCGTCGTGACGTCGGTGTCGACGCGATCGCGCTCGTCGCAATCGCCTCGGCGCTCGCGCTCGGCCAGTTCCTCGCGGGCGCGGTTGTCGCGCTGATGCTCGCAGGCGGGAACGCCCTGGAGTTCTACGCGACGCGCCGTGCAGGAAGGGAGCTGAAGCACCTGCTCGAGCGGATGCCGCGAATCGCGCATCGCCGGCGCGGCTCGGCGATCGAAGAAGTGCCCGTCGGCGAGCTCCGCCCCGGCGACGTGGTGGTCGTGCGGGCAGGAGAGGTTCTCCCTGTCGACGGCTCGGTCGCATCGTCCGTCGCCGTGCTCGACGAGTCCGCGCTGACCGGCGAATCGCTGCCGGTGCGGCGCTCGCAGGGCGGCGAGGTGCGCAGTGGCTCGTCCAATGCCGGCGATGCGTTCGACCTCTGTGCGACGCGGGCCGCCGACGCGAGCACCTATGCCGGAATCGTGCGGCTCGTCAGGAACGCTGAAGAGGAGCGCGCGCCGTTCGTGCGGCTCGCCGACCGGTATGCCGCGGTCTTCCTGC
The DNA here is from genome assembly GCA_031394165.1 of Actinomycetes bacterium. Taxonomy (GTDB): domain Bacteria; phylum Actinomycetota; class Thermoleophilia; order Gaiellales; family Gaiellaceae; genus Palsa-739. Next base: position 1,972 of record JANMWV010000175.1, on the reverse strand, counting down.
CGGTGGCCCTCGCGGTTGCGGGCGCGGCCTGGTGGTACTCCGGCGACTCGATGCGCTTCCTCGCCGTGATGGTCGTCGCGACGCCGTGCCCACTGATCCTCGCGGCGCCGATCGCCTTCGTGGCTGGTGTTTCGCGTGCGGCTCGGCGCGGCGTGATCGTCAAGGGCGCCGGTGTGATCGAGCGCCTCGGCGAGGCACGCACGGTGCTCTTCGACAAGACGGGAACCTTGACGCTCGGCCTGCCGTCCGTGGACGAGATCTTCGTCTTCAACGGCTTTCGGGCGGACGAGCTCTTGCAACTCGCCGCCTCGGTCGATCAGCTTTCGGCGCACGTGCTCGCCGAAGCGCTCGTGCACGACGCAGAGGAGCGCGGACTCGTCCTGAGTGCGCCGGAAGGCGTGGAGGAAGGCCGCGGCCAGGGGATCGAGGGCGTCGTCGACGGACACCGCGTCGCGGTCGGCAGCTCGGCCTGGCTTGGCTCTCGTGGGTACGCGGATGCGGACCGTGCCGCGCGCGAGCTCGACGGAGGGCTCGACGCCGGGAAGGCGCGCATCCTCGTCGGCATCGACGGTGTGCTCGCCGGAGCCGTCGTGATGGGCGACACCGTGCGTGACGACGCGCATACGCTCGTCGACTCGCTGCGCCGCCAGGGCATTCGGCACATCGCGATGGTGACGGGCGACCGCACCGCGGTCGCCGAGTCGGTCGGCTCCGCGCTCGGCCTCGACCGCGTCTACGCGGAGCTCTCGCCCGAGGACAAGCTGGAGGTCGTCCGCGAGCTTCGCGCCAAGCTCGAGCTGCGCCCGGTCGTGATGGTGGGCGACGGTGTGAACGATGCGCCCGCGCTCGCGCTCGCCGACGTCGGGATTGCGATGGGTGCTGCGGGCGCAACCGTCTCATCCGAGACGGCCGACGCCGTGATCGTGCTCGATCGCATCGACAGGGTGGTCGACGCCGTGGAGATCGGCAGGCGGTCGCTCGGGATCGCTCGCCAGAGCGTTCGCGCCGGGATGGCGCTGTCACTGGTCGCGATGGCTGCCGCCGCCGCGGGGTTCCTCCCGCCTGTCTTCGGCGCCCTTCTGCAGGAGGGGATCGACGTCGCGGTGATCGCCAACGCCCTGCGCGCGCTGCACGGCTGACTCGGTACTTCACCGCGCCACAGATCGGTGTCGGCGCGGATGTGTGCGCGCCCGGCTGCCGCCCATGATGCTGTCAATGAGAGTCGAGAAGATCATGACTCGCGACGTGCTCACTGTCGCTCCCGATACGTCGCTCAAGGACGTCGCACGGCTGCTCATCGCGAATGGCATCTCCGGTGTTCCGGTGTGCGGCGCGAACGGCCACGTTCTCGGTGTGATTTCGGAGGCGGACATTCTCCGCAAGGAGGAGGGTGTCTCTCCGGAGCTGGCCCGGCCGCTGGCGTGGCTCGTCCGCCAACTCGATGGAGAGCTGGCGAAGATCAGCGCTCGCACCGCCGGCGAGGCGATGACCGCACCGGCGCTCACGGTCCGGCCGACGCAGCAGGTGTCGGAGGTCGCGCAGCTGATGATTGACCACAGGATCAACCGCCTTCCGGTCGTCGGCGCCGACGGCCTCGTCGGCATCGTCAGCCGCGCCGATCTCGTCCGCGCGTTCATCCGCTCCGACGAGGAGATCGAGGAGGAGATCCGAACCGACGTGCTGCTCGAGACCATGTTGCTCCCACCGGGAGACATCGAGGTCTCGGTGCACGACGGTCGAGTCGTACTGGGCGGCCGGATGAGCACGCAACAGGACGCCGAGGTCCTCGAGCGCTTCGTGCGCCGCGTGCCCGGCGTGCTCGACGTCGAGGTCGATGTCCGGTGGAGCGCCGGCGACTCGTTCCTCGAGCGGCACGCGGGCTCCAGCCGGGCCTGAGCACTGCGTACTTTCCGGCACCGGGCTTCCGCGCGTGCCCCGATGCCTCCGAGCGCGCCGACGGCCACAGTTGGTG
>JANMWV010000463.1:0-8425 GCA_031394165.1 Actinomycetes bacterium | reverse complement strand
GCTCGAGGTGTCCGTCGGGGCGCCGGGCGAGGAGCGGATCGTCTTCAAAGGCCTGGTCAGCGCGATCGAGCTCGAGCACGCCGAAGGCGACCAGCCGTTCGTGAGCGTGTTCGCCGAGGACACCCTGATGAGGCTGCGGATGACGCGGCGGCTGAAGACGTACGAGCAGATGTCGGACGCGGACATCGCCGGCGCGATCGCCTCCGAGCACGGCCTCGGCTCCGAGGCCGACGCCGACGGGCCCACCTACGACCGCGTGCAGCAGTGGAACCAGAGCGACCTCGCGTTCCTGCGCGAGCGCGCCGAGCGGATCCAGGCGGAGCTCTTCGTCGAGGACGACACGCTCAAGTTCAAGTCGCGGCCCGCGCGCTCCGGCACGCAGCTGACACTCGTGCAAGGTGGCGACCTGATGTCGATCCGCCTGCGCGCCGACCTCGCGCACCAGCGCACGAAGGTGAAGGTCAGCGGCTACGACGCGTCGGCGCGCGACAAGATCGAAGAGGAAGCGAGCGGCGACGCGATCCAGTCGGAGACGAGCGGCGGCCGCACCGGCCCGCAGGTGCTCGAGCAGGCGTTCGGCGAGCGGGTCAGCCACCGCGTCCGCGACGTGCCGCTCGTGAGCGCCGAGGCGACCGCGTTCGCGCGCGCCGAGATGCTGCGCCGCGCTCGCTCGTTCGTGACGGTCAGCGGCGTCACGAGCGGCAGCCCCGACATGGTCGTCGGCAGCAAGCTGACGCTCCAGGAGGTCGGCGGGCCGTTCGAGGGCGCCGGCTACTACGTCACGCGCGTCCTCCACACCTTCGACCTGGACGACGGGTTCCGCACGCTCTTCCACGCCGAGCGACCGACGCTGAATGCGGGGGGACAATGAGCCGCACATCCGACGGCGGCGCACCGCGCTACTTCGGCGTCTACCCGGCGATCGTCACGGACATCGTCGACCCGAACAGCATCGGCCGGATCCAGGTGGAGCTCCCGTGGCTCGGCTCGGACGGGACGGACGTCAGGGCGTGGTCGACGCTGCTGACGCCGTACGCCGACGACGACCAGGGCTACGAGATGCTGCCGTCGGTCGGCACGCAGGTCGTGGTCGCGTTCGAGGCGGGCGACCTGACCCGCCCGTACATCGTCGGCTCCTGCTGGAACGGCCGCGAGTCGCTGCCCCAGTCGCCCACCCAGTCGAACGACAAGCGGCTGATCAAGAGCCGCGCGAAAAGCCTGCTCGAGTTCGACGACACCGACGGCGCGTCGAAGGTGACGCTCTCGATGCAGTCCGGACACAAGGTCGTCCTCGACGACTCGGCGCAGCAGGTGCAGCTCACCCACTCGAACGGCTGCTCGATCGTGATGAACGCAGCCGGGCAGGTGCAGATCACCGCGAACTCGACGGTCGAGATCACCGCGTCCGCAGTCAACGTCCACGCGGCGGCCGCGAACTTCGACGGCGTCATCAACTGCACCACCGTGATCTGCTCGTCCGGCGTCGTCTCGCCGATGTACACACCCGGCGCAGGGAACATCTGGTGACGCGGACCGGCGACTGGCGGCTCGTCGCGCCGTGGTGGAAGTGGGGGGCGCAGGAGGGTCGCGCGACAGGCCCCGCGCTGCAGAAATACGACACGAGCGACTTCGTCACCGACTTCCTCGCGAACCCGCAGCGGAGCCTCGTGATCGACGACGTCGACGACCGCGTGCAGAAGCTCGTGTCGAAGCCGGCGCCCGTCTTCGGCGGCCGCCTCCGCGCGCTCGCCGACGCGGAGCTGCAGCCGACGACGACAATGAAGCTGTTCCTGCCGACGCACAAGCGCTTCTACCTCGTCGTCTGCGAGCTGCACTGCGAGCACGCGGGATTCCCGAACGCGAACCGGAACGAGGTCTGCGAGGCCGGCTTCGTCGTGCGCCGCCGCCGCGTCGACCTCGGCAGCGGCTCGCTCGGCGAGGCGCGCAAGCTGATCCGGCGCGTCGAGCACGCGGTCGGCGCGGTCGAGGAGCTCGAGGAGGCCTCGGGCATCTTCAACCAGGTCGAGGAGTGGGAAGAGGCGATCGTCGCGGACGTGGCGTTGCTGACGAGCCGCACCGTCGCGGCTCCGCTCTCGCCGGTGCTCCAGGCGCCTCTGACGATCGTCGGCGAGCCGTACCTGCAGGCGAAGGCGGAGCTGGCGGCGGCGCGCGAGGAGCTGCGCCGCTGGGCGGGCGCGTCGGGCGCGGCCGGCCTGCTCGAGGGCTGGGTCACCCGTCCGGACAAGACCGGCCGCTGGCAGCAGGTGAAGGAGCGGCCGGGCCGGATCGCCGAGGCGACGTTCCCGCTGCACCCGCTCGTGCCGACGCCGGAGGCGCAGCGCCACATCGGCGCGAACCGCGCGCTCTGGTTCGGTACAGTGCCGACCTCGAGCCGCGACCACGACCACCACGGGAACGCCCGCTTCGACGACCAGTCGCTCTACGAGATCCGCTGCTACGTCCGCCGCCACGATCCGGACGAGGCGCAGGATCCGGTCGGGCAGGACTGCTGCGGCGACCTGACCTGGAGCCTGCCGACCGAGCGCTACCAGCTCGCCGCGCACTTTGACCTGACCGGCACCGCGAACCAGCCGGTGACGATCCAGCTGCCCGACATCCCGAAGCTGAAGGCGCAGGCGGCGAGCCTCCCGATCGGCAAGGGCGCCTCGGTGAAGATGATCTCGCCGCCGGGGTCGTCGATGAAGGGCGTGTCGATGACCGGCGGCTCGCTCGGCGGCGCGCAGATCTGCTCGCTGTCGATCCCGCTCGTCACGATCGTCGCGCAGTTCGTCTTCAACATCTTCCTGCCGATCCTGATGCTCGTCTTCCAGCTGTGGGCGCTGCTGCGGCTGAAGTTCTGCATCCCGCCGAGCCTCTCGCTGAGCGCCGGCGAGCTGGCCGCGCTCAACGTCTCGCTCACCCCGATCGACACCATGGACGCGCCCGGCAGCGCCGGCGAGGCTGCGGTGAAGGCGTCGCTCAGCCGCTCGCTCGGGTCGCCGGCGGCGGCCGACGCCGCGCTCGCGACGACGGCTCCGAGCGCGTTCGCCGACACGGTACGCACCGCTGCACGACCGGCAGGCTCGGCGCGCGTCACGGCGGAGATCTCGCCGCGGACGTTCGAGGCGGAGGTGGACGTCGCATGAGCACGCTCGCCTACCTCGGCCGCGGCTGGAGCTTCCCCGTCGACCCCGGCCCCGACGGCCAGCTCGACTACGCCGCCGGCCCGGAGAAGGTGCGCCAGGCGATCCGGATCATCCTCGAGACCGAGCCGGGCGAGCGGATCATGCGCCCGGACTTCGGCTGCGGGCTGCGCCGCTACCTGATGCGGCCGAACACCGTCGCCACGCGCGCGCTGATCCAGCACGACGTCGAGCGCGCGCTGCTCGCCTGGGAGCCGCGGATCCGACTCACCTCGGTCGACGTCGTCCCCGGCGACGACCCCGCGCTCGTGCAGATCGCGATCGCCTACGTCCACGTCCGCGACGGCCGCAGGGACAACATCGTCTACCCCTTCTTCCTGGTGACGTAGGTGCCGCTCCCGACCCCGATCCTCGACGACCGCTCCTACCAGCAGCTCCGCGACGAGCTCGTGGCGCGGATCCCGGTGTACGCGCCGGAGTGGACGGACTTCAACCCGAGCGACCCCGGCGTCACGCTGATCGAGCTGTTCGCCTTCCTCGGCGAGAACCTGCTCTTCCGCTTCAACCAGATCCCGGAGGCGACGCAGCTCGCGTTCCTGCGGCTGCTCGACATCCCGCTGCGGCCGGCGCAGCCCGCCCGCGCGCTGCTGGCGCTGCAGACGAAGGAGCCGGTCCCGCTCGCGCCGCTCGAGAAGGGCGTCGTCGCGCGGGCCGGCGCGGTGCAGTTCGAGCTGCTGCGCGAGGTGCACCCGTGGCCCGTGTCGGTGCGCGGCGTCGCCAAGGCGAAGACCGACGACCCGACCGACAGGGAGCAGCTCGCGTTCGCCGCGCGCGCGTTCCAGGCGGCGAAGCCGGCGCGCGGCCAGAAGCCCGCGTACTACGCGAACAAGACGCTGCCGCTCGATCCGGCCGCACCGGACGCCGAGGTCGTCGACTTCCACGAGGCCGTCGACGGGATGCTCTGGATCGCCGTCGTCTCGGAGGCGCCGCCGGGCTACGACGTGACGCCGATGCTCGGCAAGACGATCAGCATCGGCTTCGTCCCCGACGAGGCGCCGCTCTCGATCGAGGAGACGCCGCCGTGCCCCGGCGACCCGGCGACGCTCCGCTCGACGAGCGCGCAGGCGCAGGCGGTGCTCTGGCAGGTCTCCACCGGCAGGCAGAGCTCCGGCGTGCCGGTCTACCAGCGCGTCGCGGTCGCCGGCGACACGACGAACGGCCTGACGCAACAGGGCGTCGTCCAGCTGCAGCTGCCGGCGAAGCCGACGCAGCTCGGCAGCTTCCTCGTGCCCGACCCGGACCGGCAGGGGACGGCCGACCTGCCGCCGGCGCTCGAGGACGACAGGCTGCAGGTGCTCTTCTGGATCCGCGCGTCGCGGCGCGACGCCGCCTCGATCGGCAAGGTGCTGTGGGTCGGCGCGAACGCCGTCGAGGTCGAGCAGTCGGTCGCCGCCGTTCCGGAGTTCCTCGGCACCGGCACCGCCGACGCCGACCAGCGCTACCGGCTCGTCCAGAAGCCGGTCCTCGCGGGGACGCTGCAGCTCGAGGTCGAGGAGCAGGGCGACTGGAAGCGCTGGCAGGAGGTCGACTCGCTCGTCGCTGCCGGCGAGAGCGACCGCGTGTACGTGGTAGACCACGAGGCCGGCGATGTGCGGTTCGGCAACGGCGTCCGCGGGCGCGCACCGCAGATCGGCGAGCGGATCCGCGCGCTCGGCTACCGCTACGGCGGCGGAGCGGCCGGCAACGTGCCGGCGAAGGCGATCGCGCAGCTCGGCGCGCCGGCGCCGCCGACGCTGAAGGCGTCGAACCCGCTGCCGGCGCGCGGCGGCGCCGACTCGGAGACGATCGCCGCCGCGCTCGAGCGCGTGCCGGGCGAGTTGCGCCGCCGCGACCGTGCCGTCACCGCGGGCGACTTCCAAGAGCTTGCGCTCGCGACGCCCGGGGCGGCGGTCGGCCGCGCCGACTGTCTACCGCGCTTCGACCCGAAGTCGAAGATCCTCGATGCGGCGGGCGTCGTCACCGTTGTCGTGTGGCCGCGCGAGGACCGCCTCCACCCCGACGCGCCCGTCCCCGACCGCATGCTGCTGCGCCAGGTCTGCGCCTGGCTCGACGCGCGACGGCTCGTGACGACGGAGCTGCACGTGATCAAGCCGACCTACCGGAACATCGCCGTCTCCGTCGGCGTGCAGGTCAAGCCGGGCTTCGGCGTCGAGGCCGTCAACCGCTGGGTCGAGCTCGTGCTGCGGCAGTACCTCGCGCCGCTGCCGCCGTACGGCCCCGACGGCGGCGGCTGGCCGCTCGGCCGCCCGGTGATCGGCCCGGAGCTCGAGGCGGCGGCGCTGCAGGTCGAGGGCGTCGACTACCTGCTCGGGCTGCAGCTCGCTCAGGCGAACGCCGCGGGCGACGGCTGGGAGCCGCCGGTGCGGACGGTCGAGCTGGAGCGGTGGGAGGTGCCGACGCTCGGGACGATCGCCGTCGTCGACACCGAGCCGCCCGCGCCGGGCGCGGAGCTGAAGCCGCAGCCGCGGGATCCGACGCTCGTGCCGGTGCTCGTGCCGACGATCAAGGAGACGTGCTGATGGCGCGCGGCTTCGCACTCGTCCGCACGCGCGACCAGTGGGTGCGCGCGGCGCACGACGGCACCGGTATCGATCCCGACACCGGCGGCGTGCGGCTCGCCTGGACGGTGCCGCCGCTCGGCGGCGAGGTCGACCCACCGGCCGCACCCGACCGTGCCGGCGGCCTCGCGTTCGACTCGAGCTGCGTGCTCTACCGCAGCGACGTCCCCGACGGCCGCGTCGAGCGGCTGCTCTGGCGGGCACTCGACCCGTTCGACGTGCCGGAGGACGACAGCCTGCAGCAGGTCGACGTGCTCGGCGGCGAGCCGGAGCCCGCGCTCGGCGAGTTCGCACCCGTGCCGGCGACGCCGCCGCACCGCGCGCTCCGGCGGCCGCTCGGGCTCGCGGTCGACGAGGACGACCGCCTCTTCGTCTGCGAGCACGGGGCACGCCGGCTGCTCGTCTACGACCTGCCGAGCCGCCGCCTGCTCCGCCGCCTGCGCCTCGCCGCACCGCCGCTCGACGTCGCCGCGCACGGACGCCGCGTCTATGCGGTGCTCGACGGCGGGCCGCGACTCGTGCGCCTCTCGGCGCGCGGCGAGCCGGTCGCCGTCGAGCTCCCGGAGGCGCCGGGGCGTCCCGCGCGGGTCGCCGTCTCTCCCGCGGGCGCAGTCTTCCTGCTCCATCGCGACGGTGACCGGAGCTGGGTCGTCGCGCTCGACGGGTCGCTGCCGGCACACGAGGTCGACCACGCGCTCGACGTCGAGGTCGAGAGCGAGGGGCACGTCGTCGTCGCGTGCCGGCCCGGCGAGGCGTTCGTCCGCCTCACCGTCGACGACGGCTCCTGGAGCACCGGCGACCCGTATGCGGCGCGCGACTACGACGGCTACGGGATCGTGCGCACGCCGGACGGCCGCATCGGCTTCTGGACGGCGCACGGGTTCCGCGAGGCCGTGCTCGGCCGCGTCCGCTTCGAGCCGCAGGGGCTCGTCTCGACCTACCGGCTCGACGGCGGCGAGTTCCAGACCGAGTGGGGCCGCGTGTTCCTCGACGCGTGCGTGCCGGCCGGGACGCGCATTCGCATCCACTGCGCGACCTCCGACGAGGCGCTCGAGGACGAGCCGCGCCTGCCGTGGACGGTGCCGGAGGGCTTCGACGGCACGGTGTGGCGCCCCGACCTGACGCCGCCGCTGCCGCCCGCACGGCTCGTGCCTCCCGTCGACGACCCGCTGCGACCGTTCCACCTGGTGCACCGGCGCGAGAGCGGACGGGAGCTCGCCTGGGCACGTCCCGCCGCGGACGACCCGTTCGAGACCTACGAGACGCCGGTGAACGGGGAGCCCGGCCGCTATCTGTGGGTGACGCTGGAGCTGACCGGCAACACGCGCTCCAGCCCGCGCATCAAGGGGCTCCGCGCGGAGCGGCCGGGGCACGACCTGCTCCGCCGGCTGCCGAAGACGTACGGGCGCGACCCGGAGGTCGGCGCGTTCCTGCGCCGCTACCTGGCGCTGATGGAGGGGACGATCGAGGAGCTGCTCGACAAGGCCGAGTCCCGTGACGTCCTGCTCGACCCGGACGCTGCACCGGAGGAGCTGCTTTCGTGGCTCGCGTCGTTCCTCGGCCTCGCCGTCGACGAGCGCTGGCCGACGCCCGCCGTGCGCGGCCTGCTCACGGAAGCGGGCGCACTCCTACGCTGCCGCGGCACCAAGGGGTCGCTGGAGCGGTTCATCGAGCTCTACCTCGACCTGCCGTACGTGACGATCCTCGAGCACTGGCGGCTGCGCGGGCTCGGCGGCGCGCTCGTTCGCGACGAGCCGACCGCACTCGAGGCGGGCACCGTGGTCGGCGAGAACTTCCGCGTCGGCGGTGCCGTCGGCACGCGCGAGGAGCGGTTGCTGGCGGGCACCGTCGAGGACGCGTTCACGACGCACGCGCACCGCTTCACCGTCGTCGTGCCCGCCGTGCTCTCGGCCGAGCAGCAGGACGTGATCGCGCACCTGCTCGACGTCCACCGGCCGGCGCACACACTGTTCGAGGTCTGCACGGTCGGCAGCGGCATGCGCGTCGGCCTCGGCCTCCACGTCGGGCTGCTCTCGATCATCGGCCGCACCGGCGGCTGGGAGCAGCTGCGGCTCGGCGGGCTGCTCGGGCGCAACGCGATCCTCGGGACGCCGCAGAGCGGCATGCGCGTCGGCGACGCCGAGCCGGGGAGAGTCGCGTGACGGTCGAGACGCGCACGATCGGCCGCTTCCACGCCGACTACCGGCTGACCGCAGCCGCGCCGGATGCGCGAACGCGGCTCGATGCACTGCTCGAGCGCGTGCTCGACGCGGCGCTCGACGGCGCGCTCGCCCGCGTCGGCGTCGCGTCCGACGAAGAGGTTTGCGTCCGCAGCGTCGCCGCCGACGCGCGGCTGCGGCTCGCCTCGACCGACGCCGAGCTCGTCTCGCAGTGGAGCGCCACGCTGGCCGAGGCGCTCGCGGCGGCGATCGTCGCGGGCGAGCCCGCGGCCGTCCGCTACCGCTCGCGCAGGCAGGCACTCCTCGACGTCGCGCTCGCGACGGCGGCGGGCGACCTGCGTCGCGCGTGGGCCTGGCGCCAGCTCGGCCTCTGGCCCGAGGAGGACGCCGTCGACCGCGCCGCAGCGGTCGCCCGCCTGGTGGACGCGCTGACCGCGGAGCCGCGTTCCGTCGTCCCCATCCTCGCCGCGGTCGCGCGCCGCGG
>JANMWV010000141.1:0-2040 GCA_031394165.1 Actinomycetes bacterium | reverse complement strand
CTCCCCTTTCCCCGATCCAGCGGAAGACCTGCGCTAAGCACCTTTTGCCACGACCGTCTAGAGGGCAGGATGGTCACGACATGGACGCGCTCGGCCGGGAGCTGCAGCAGTCGGGGCTGAACGAGCTCGCGCTCGCCGAGCTCATCGGCGAGGCGTGGACGAGCGACGACGTCCCGCTCCTGCTCGACCGTTACCGGGCGGGCGATCCTCGTGCGGCGCTCGTGCGCGTCTTCGCGCTCGGTGAGCGCGTCGCCCGCGACTCGCTACCGATTCCGGCAGAGAGGCTGGCGGACGCCGGCCTACTCGAGCTCGACGGCGAGAACGTCGTGGCGCGCGTTCGACTGACGCCGTTCGGCGGTCTACTGGTCGCGCACGAGGCCGACCCCGGAGACCCCGACTACGTCGCGGGGATCAGCGCGGCCTCACGCACACTCGCGACGCTGACGGTGCGCCGCCCGTTCGAGCGCGCACTCGACGTCGGCACGGGTTCGGGCATCGAGGCGCTCCTTGCGGCCCGGCACGCGCAGACCGTCGTCGCGACCGACATCAACCCACGCGCGCTCGAGTACGCGACGCTCAGTGCTCGCCTGAACGGGCTGTCGCTCGATCTGCGCGAGGGCAGCCTCTTCGATCCGGTCGCCGGCGAGACGTTCGACCTGATCGTGGCGAACCCGCCGTTCGTCGTCTCGCCCGATTCCGAGTTCGTGTACCGCGACAGCAGCCTCCCCGGCGATGCGATCTGCCGCGAGGTGATTCGCGGAGCCGCCGCGCACCTCCGGCCGGGCGGCTTCGCCACCGTGCTCTGCAACTGGATCTGCCGCACGCGGGAGGAGCGCTGGGAGCCGCTCGCCGCGTGGGTCGAGGAGCTCGACTGCGACGCACTCCTGCTCGCACACGGCGCAATCGATCCGTTTCGCTACGCGTCCCGATGGAACGAGCCGCTGCGCAAGGACGCCGAGGCCTACGGCCGCGCCGTCGGCCGCTGGCTCGACTACTACGAGCGCGAGGAGATCGCCGCGATCGGTATCGGCGCCGTCATCCTGCGCGGTCGAGAGGACCCCGGTTGGGTGCGCGGGTTCAACGCACCGCGCCCGGCGACCGGCTCGGCGAGTGAGCACATCCTGCGCCTGTTCTCGGCGACCGACCGGCTCGCACGGCTGGGCGACGACGAGGAGCTGTTGGACGAGCATTTCGGGCTCGTGCGCGGACACCGGCTCGACCAGACGCTCGTCTACGGGGACGAGTACGAGGTCGCGGGCGTGACGATGGCGCTCGCCGACGGGGTCGGGCTCGTCGCGGAGATCGAGGTCGAGGTGCTGCCACTGCTCTTCGAGCTGACACCCGATCAGACCGTTCGCACCGCTGCCGCCGAGGCCGAGCTCGAGCCGCTGGACGTCGTGCCGACCGTCCGCCGCCTGCTCGAGCACGGCTTGCTCGACGCTCAGGGCTCGTGAACGAAGGCCTCGAGCAGCACGTCCTCGCCGACCGCACGAATCGTGAATCCCGACAGCTCCAGCGGCTCGGCGCGGGCACCGACGAAGCGGGGCCCTTCACCGGCCGGGATGGGCGCGACGAAGAGCAGCAGCTTGTCGACGAGATTCGCTTCGAAGAACGACGTGGCGAGCTTGGGCCCACCCTCGAGCAGCAGCGACTGCACACCTTCGGCGGCGAGTGCGCGAAGCTCGTCCTCGAGCGGCCCCGTGCGCAGCTCGAGCTCGGACCCCTCGGGCAGCGGCCCGCGTCCGAAGGCGAGCCGGCGTGGCTGGCGCGTCGCGCCGACGTCGCGCGCATCGAGCCGCGGTGCGTCCGCACGCACGGTGCCCATGCCGACGGCGACTGCGTCGGACGCGGCGCGCAGCTCGTGGACGAGGCGCCGCGAGTCCGCGCCGGAGATCCAGCGGCGCCCGGGAACGGTGACGCGACCGTCGAGTGCGACCGCCACCTTGTACGTGACGAAGGGGCGGCCGAGCGCTTTCCAGGTCCGCCACGCCTCGTTCTGGCGACGAGCCTCGACGCTCTCGAGCAGCTCGACCTCGACGC
>JANMWV010000127.1:0-1509 GCA_031394165.1 Actinomycetes bacterium | reverse complement strand
GCGGCGCGCTACCGCGACGTGTACGGCGTGACGGTCGACCCGCTGCACGAAGTTGCGGTGCTGCCGGGCTCGAAGACCGGGCTGATCGAGTTCGCGCAGGTGACGGCGGAGCGCGGCGCGGCGATCGTGTTACCGGATCCGGGATATCCCGACTACCGCTCGGCGGTCGCGCTTGCGGCGGCTGAGCACGTGGCGCTGCCGCTGCTCGGCGACGGGCGGCCGGATTGGGCTGCAGCGCCCACCGACGCGGCGGCGCTGTATCTCAACTATCCGTCGAATCCGGTCGCCGCGTGCGTCCCGGAGGGCGTCTTCGCCGAGACGGTCGAGTGGGCGGCGCGCACGGGAACGTGGGTGCTGCACGACTTCGCGTACGGCGACCTCGTGTTCGACGGCAGGACGCCGCAGAGCTTCCTCGCGACGGACGGTGCGCGCGAGGTCGGGCTCGAGCTGTTCTCGATGTCGAAGTCGTACGGCATGGCCGGCTGGCGGCTCGGGTTCGCCGTCGGCAACGCGGAGCTCGTCGCGCGGATCGAGGATCTCCAGAGCCACCAGTTCGCCGGCGTGTTCATGCCGGTGCAGGAGGCGGGCATCGCGGCGCTCGCCGGCCCGCAGGAGACGGTGGAGGAGCGGTGCGCGCTCTACGAGGCGCGGCGCGACCGGGTCGTCACCGCGCTGCCGGATGTGGACGCGCGCAGCGAGGGCACGTTCTTCGTCTGGCTCCGCCTCCCGGAGGGCCTCACGTGCGAGCGGCTGCTCGACGAGCACCGGGTCGCCGTCGCGCCTGGCGAGGGCTTTGGCGAGCGCGGCCGTGGCTGGGCGAGGCTCTCTCTCGCGACGCCGGACGACCGGCTCGACCTCGGCCTCGCGCGGCTTGCGGAAGCCGTACGGCTCTCGTGACCGGGGCCTCGACCTACTCGCGCGACTCGACCTTCGCAATCGAGATCTCCGAGGCACCGTCGACCCGGATCTCCACCGCGAGCACCTCGTCCTTGATCCAGTCGCCGTGCTGCTCGACGAGCGCGGACTCGGTCACCGGCACCGTCAGGACGATGCGGTCTGTCAGCTCGAGGCCCTCCTCCTTGCGCATCGTGTTCACGCGCCGAATCAGGTCGTAGCCCCGTCCCTCGAGCAGCAGCTCGTCGTCGAGCGACGTGTCGAGCGCCACCGTCACACCCTCTGCCGCGGCGACCGACCAGCCCTCACGGCCGCCGCGCTCCACCAGCACCTCTTCCGGCTCGAGCTCGTAGCCGGCGGCGCGGAACCGCCCGCCCCCGAGCTCCTCGAAGTCACCGGACTGCAGTGCCTGCTGCACCGTGCGCAACTCCTTGCCGAGCCGCGGCCCGAGCGCAGGCAGGTTCGGCTTGACACGCAGCTCCGCGTCGACCTTGTCGAACGCGACCTCCTTCACCCGCACCTCGTCGGCGATCTCGTCTGCGTGCGCACGCGCTCCCGACGCACCCTCCACGACGAGCTTGTGCAACGGCTGGCGCAGCTTCAGGCCCGACGCGG
>JANMWV010000068.1:0-8413 GCA_031394165.1 Actinomycetes bacterium | reverse complement strand
CGTGCGCCTCCGCGCCGGTGTAGCCCATGAAGTCGGTGAGCAGGCGCTCGATCAGCCGGTGTTTGCGAACGACGCGCTCGGCGCGCACGCGGCCGGAGTCGGTGAGCAGCGCCTCCTTGCGCGCACCGCGCTCGATCTGGCCGTCGGCCTCGAGCCGCTTCAGCATCTCGCCGGCCGAAGCGCGCGAGACGCCGAGCATCTCGGCCACGCGGGAGGCGAGCGGCGGCGACCCGGCGCCGTGCGGCGTGTACTCGCCGATCGGGAAGGCGAGGAAGTAGATCGTCTCGAGGTACTCGTCGACCGAATGTCCAGCCATTCATGGCATAGTGCCGCTCGGGAGCCGTGTAAGGCTACCCTTACACCATGACGACGGGCCACATTCTCCTGCTCGGCGGGATCGCCGGGGCCACGATCTTCCTCGGGCTGCCCGTCGGGCGGATGCAGGGGCTGAGCGGGCTCAGCCGTGCCGGGTTGAGCGCCCTCGCCACCGGCATCCTCATCTTCCTGCTCTGGGACGTGCTCACGGGCGCGGTCGACCCGATCGAGTCGGCGCTCCACGCGCGCCACTGGGGCCGCTTCTCGTGGCTCGCCGCGCTCGGCGTCGCCGGCTTCTCGCTCGGCCTGATGAGCCTCGTGCACTACGCGGAGTGGATGCAGGACCGCGCGGACCGGCGCGAGACGACGCTCGTCGGTCCGGGCGCCGCCGCGGTGGACGAGTTTGCAAGCCGTCGCTGGCTCGACGGTCTCACGCCGGGCAAGCAGCTCGCGCTGCTGATCGCGATCGGAATCGGCGTGCACAACTTCGGCGAGGGTCTCGCGATCGGGCAGGCCGCCGCGGCGAGCCAGGTCAGCCTCGCGGTGACGCTGATCATCGGCTTCTCGCTGCACAACGCGACGGAGGGCTTCGGCATCTGCGGGCCGATGAGCGGCGAGGGCACGCGGCCGAGCTGGGGCTTCCTCGCGGCGCTCGGGCTGATCGGCGGTGCGCCGACGTTCCTCGGAACGGTGCTGGGGCAGGCGTGGTCGAGCGAGGCAATGTCGGTCGTCTTCTTCGCGGTCGCAGCCGGCTCGATTCTCTACGTCGTGCAGGAGCTCTTCCTGGTGAACCGCAAGTACGGGCACACGCGGCTCGTCACCTGGCTCGTTCTCGTCGGGATCATGCTCGGCTTCGGCACCGACTTCGTCGTCAGCGCCGCCGGGCTTTAGGAACCTCTAACTAAACGAGCACGGGCCGCCGGAACGCGCTGTGCACGCGCGCTGCCGCGTCCTCGGTCGCGCCGATAGCTCCGCTATCGCGCGCTCCCTGCGTCCTTGCATCGCACGCACCCATCGCGCCCCGTCAGCGCGTGGGTCATTCAGTCAGAGCTTCTTAGCGACGAAGACGGCGAGGTCGGGGCGGACGTGCGTCGCGTCGGCGTCGAAGCCCGCCTCGTCGAGCCACGCGAGCTGCTCGGGCACGCTGCTCGGGATGTCCAGCACCCAGTCGATCTCGATCACCGCATCCTCGGCGCGCTCGGGAACGACGACGTCGCCGAGCACGAAGCGACCACCGGAGACGACGACGCCGGCGAGCCGGTGGAACAGATCGCGCTTCGCGGGGTCGGGGAGATGGTGGACGGCGAGCACGGAGACGGCGAGCTCGAACGGGCCGGCAGGCAGCGGGTCCTCGAGGCGGGCCAGGCGCAGGTCGGCGCGGGGGAGCCGCTCGTGCGCGCGGGCGAGCATCGCCTCGCTCGCGTCGATGCCCGTCCAGCGCGCGTACGGATGGAGGTCGAGCACACGCAGCGCGGTCTCGCCGGTGCCCGTGCCCAGCTCGAGAGCCGAGTGCACGTCGACGCCGCGCGTCGCCTCCGCCACCGCGTCCTCGAGCTCCTCGTAGCCCGGAATCTCGTCGAGCATCTGCTCGAGATAGACTTCGGGATCCCACTCGAACCCGCTCACGGCGCCGACCATACCCGGGGTCAGACCCGGGTGACGCTCAATGTTCCGGGTCTGACCCCGGGTCGTCTTGTCTTTGGGCCACGCCCTCGACGTGTCTGAACGAGGCCGCTTCGAGTACGGACGGCCCAGTTGCACCGGTCGTGGCCGCGGCTAGGCTCGACGGGTGCCCCTGTTTGCGTCCGTCTACCCGCTCGTGACCGCCCGGGCGGTGGCGCAGGCGTACACGTACGAGGTTCCGGAGGGCACGGAGAAGGGCGCGGTCGTGGAGGTGCGGTTCGGCAACGCACGCCGGCGCGGCGTCGTCACCGAGGTCGGCGTCGCGCCGCCGGAGGGAGTGAAGACGTCTGCGGTCGTGCGCGTCGCCGAGACGCTGCCGCCGGCGCTCGTCGATCTCGCGCTCTGGATGGCGGACTACTACGGCTCGACACCGGCGCGCGCGCTCGCGCTCGTCGCACCGCACAACGCAAAGCGCCGCGGCGAACGGCGGGATCCCGCTGTGGGCGGTGCGCTCACGGCCGAGGCGGCGCCCGAGGTGCTGTCGGAACCGCAGGAGCGCGTGCTTGCGCGCATCGACGAGCTGCTCGACGGCGAGGGCGGCCATCTGTTGCTGCACGGCGCCACCGGAAGCGGCAAGACCGAGGTCTACATCCGCGCGTGCGCTGCTGCGCTCGCCCGTGGCCGCGGCGCGATCGTGCTCGTCCCGGAGATCGCGCTCACGCCGCAGACGCTCGGTCGGTTCCGCGAGCGCTTCGGCGACCGCGTCGCCGTGCTGCACTCGGCGCTGACCGACGCCGAGCGCCGCGACGAGCGCGAGCGCATCGCGTCGGGTGAGGCGCCGGTGGTCGTCGGCGCGCGTTCCGCGGTGTTCGCGCCGGTGCCGTCGCTCGGCGTCGTCTGCATCGACGAGGAACACGACGCGTCGTACAAGCAGGAGTCGGATCCGCGGTACGACGCACGCACGGTCGCCGCGAAGCGCGCGTCGCTCGAGAACGCCGTCGCGATCTTCGGCTCCGCGACGCCGCGCCCGGAATCGTGGGAGAAGCTCGAACGGCTCGTGCTCGGCGGGCGTATCGCGACGTCGATGCCGTCGGTGCGCGTCGTCGACCTGCGGCGCGAAGCCGGGTATCCGCTGTCTGCGCCGCTGCTCGCGGAGCTCGGTGGGATCGCGGAGCGCGGGGGCAAGGCGATCCTCTTGCTGAACCGGCGAGGCGTCGCGCCCGCGGTGCACTGCCGGGCCTGCGGCGCGACGCGGCGCTGCGTGAACTGCGACGTCGCACTGACGCTGCACGAGGCTGGAAGCGCCGGCGGTAAAGCCGCCGGCCCCCGGCCCGCGACGGCCGCCTGCGGCGGCCTTTGGGACCAGACGCTTCGCTGCCATCACTGCGGCGCGGTCGAGGCGATGAGGGAGACGTGCCCGTCCTGCGGCTCGGCAGAGATGGCGCGTATCGGTGCGGGCACGCAGAAGCTCGAGCGCGAGCTGGAGAAGCACGTGCCCGAGCTGGAGCGGATCCGCCTCGACGCCGACGCGGTCGAGAAGCCCGAGCAGCTGCGCGACGCGCTCGAGCGGTTCTCGCGCGCCGACCGGGCGGTGCTCGTCGGCACGCAGATGGTCGCGAAGGGCCATCATTTCCCCGGCGTCGAGCTCGCCGCGGTCGTCGACGCCGACACCGGTCTCGGCCTGCCCGACTTCCGAGCGGAGGAGCGGACGTTCCAGCTGATCACGCAGCTCGCAGGACGCAGCGGCCGCGACGCGCCCGGGCGCGTGATCGTGCAGACGTTCCAGCCCGACGCACGTGCGATCACCTACGCAGCGCGTCACGACGTCGCGGGCTTCAACGCGACGGAGCTCGAACGGCGACGTGCGCTCGGCTATCCGCCGTTTCGGCACCTCGTCCGCATCGTCGTGTCGGGGCCTGACCAGGACGACGCGCTGCGCGCCCTCGAAGAGCTGAAGCGTGAGCTCGGCGACGCCGAGCTGCTCGGGCCGGCTCCGCTGCTCCGTCTGCGCAACCGCCATCGCGCGCAGCTCGTCGGCAAGACGTCGAGCCCGCGTGCACTCGCAACTCGCGCGGCCGCGCTGCTCTCCGCGGCAGCGCCGGCGATGCGTCGCCGGCCTCACGGCCGTCGTCGACGTCGACCCGCAGAGCCTCTAGCGCACGGCGCCGAGATCCGCGGGGAAGCGCTCGAGCACCCAGGCCGCGTCGAGCAGCCGGCGCTGGTACGGCCGCCCGTTGATCCGCACGAAGTCGCGCGTGCGCGGATCCATCGGCAGCCGCGACTCGGCGGGGAAGTTGCGGTTGTGCTGGTCGATCAGCCTGTTGAGCTTCCCGAAGCTCCAGCGCTCCGCCGTCTCCTGCCACCGGCGCGCGAACTCCACGGGATCCGCGACCTCGGCCGCCAGCGTGCGCCACGCGTCCTCCAGGAAGATCTCGTGCCACTCGAGCCCGTCCTCGATCGCGCGCAGCCGCCGCATCCAGAGCGTCGGGCCGCCGAGCGCGCGGATCGCCGCGTCCGCGTCGGGCCGGAAGTTGCGCAGGCGCGGTCGCAGCGGCACGCCCTTCAGCGGGCTCGTCGCGAGGTCGGCGTCGAGGATGCGCCGCTCGTCCCGGTCGCGCGCCGTCTCCGGCCGGATCGCGCTCTGGCTCATGGTCTCCTTGAGCTCGCTCGGGTCCACCGTCGGTAGTGTGCCAACCGGATGCCGGACGTCGAGGGACAGATCATCAACGAGGAATTGGACGCCGAGCAGAAGGCGCGACGCCGCCTTGCGCTCGCCCAGATCCGGCAGTACCCGGACGCCGCGTTGAAGCTGAAGGCGCGCCCCGTGGAGCAGTTCGACGACGAGCTTCGCACGCTCGCCGAGCGCCTGAAGCACCTGATGCACGACGCCAGCGGGATCGGCCTCGCGGCCACCCAGGTCGGCGTCCTCCAGCGGCTCTTCGTGTTCCACGCGAACGAGGACGACGTCGTCGCGGTCGTCAACCCCGAGCTCGTCGACCGCAGCACGGAGACCGACGTCGCGGACGAGGGCTGCCTCTCGATTCAGGGCATCCTCGTGCCGGTCGAGCGCTCGCTCACCGTGACGCTCCTCGGCCGTGACGAAAAGGGCGACGACGTGCGCTACGAGCTCGACGACGTCTACGCGCGTGCCGCGCAGCACGAGGCCGATCACCTCGACGGCGTGCTGATGCTCGACCGCACGACGCCGGAAGCCCGACGCGAGGCGCTCGGCAAGCTGCGCCCGCGCATCGTCCTCGGCTAAGTGCAGGGACAACGATGACGCGCATCGCCGTCGCAGCGAGCGCCTCCTTCGGCGCAGACATCCTCGAGCGGCTCGCCGCCGATCACGACGTCGCGCTGCTGCTGACGCGTCCCGACAAGCCGCGCGGGCGCGGACGCAAGCTCGCGCCGACGCCGGCGAAGGTCACGGCGGAGCGTCTCGGGATTCCCGTCTCTCAGCCGGCGAGGCTCGACGAGCGCGTCGAGCTTCCGGCCGACACGATCGTGGTCGCGGCGTACGGGCTGCTGATCCCCGACGCACTGCTCGAGCGCGGGCTCTGGCTGAACGTCCATCCTTCGCTGCTGCCCCGATGGCGCGGCGCGGCGCCGATCGAGCGCGCGCTGATGGAGGGCGACGCGCGCACCGGCGTGACGATCCATCGCACGACACCCGAGCTCGACGCGGGCCCGATCGCGGCGCAGGAGGCGTTCGACATCGGTCCCGACGACGACGCGGGCGCGGTGTATGCACGCTCGGCGGAGATCGCAGCGCGCCTGATCGGCGACGTGTTGCCGGAGCCCCGGTTCGAGCCGCAGCCGACCGAGGGCGCGTCGTACGCGGAGAAGATCACGCCGGCGGACCGCGAGCTCGACCTTTCCCAGCCGGTGCGCGAGCTCGTCAACCACGTGCGCGCGCTGTCGCCGCACATCGGTGCGCGGGCGGTCGTCGACGGACGGCCGCTCGTGATCTGGAAGGCGCGCGAGGCGCCGGACGGCACGCTCGAATTGCTCGAGGTCCAGCCGGAAGGCGGCAAGCGCATGTCGTACGACGCCTACCTGCGCGGCGTGCGCCGATGACGGTCTCGCCTGCGCGCCGCGCCGCCTACGAGGTGCTGCTGCGTGTCTTCGAGCAGGACGCCTACGCCGACCGCGTCTTCCGTACCGCGGCGGAAGGTCTCGACGAGCGTGAGCGCGCGTTCGCGCAGCGCCTCGCTTACGGGTCGGTCCAGCGAGTGCGTACGCTCGACCACGCGATCGACACGCTCGGCAAGCGGCCGGTGCGCAAGCTCGACCCGCCCGTGCGCGCAGCGCTGCGGCTCGGCGCGTATCAGCTCGGCTACACCGACACCGCGCCGCACGCCGCGGCGAACGAGTCGGTCGAGCTCGTACGCGGCGCGAAGCTCGAGCGCGCCACAGCATTCACGAACGCCGTCATGCGCCGCCTCTCGGAAGGCATCCGCTCGCTGCTCGACTCGCTGCCGGAAGGGCCACTGAAGGAGTCGTATCCCGACTGGATCTACGAGGCCTGGATGCGCGAGCTCGGCAACGACGACGCGCTGGCGCTCATGCGCGCCGGCAACGAGCCGCTCGAGACGGTCATCCGCGTCGTGCGGGGCGACCCGCCGCGCGGCGCCGAGCCGACGGACGTCCCGGGCGCGTACCGCGTCGAGCGCATCGACGACCTCGCGCTCGCGGATGGCCGGATCTGGCCGCAGAGCCGCGCCTCGCAGCTCGCGGGGCTCGTCGTCGGCTCGCAGGACGGCGAGCGCGTGCTCGACGTCTGCTCCGCGCCCGGCGGCAAGGCCACACAGCTGCGCGGCGAGGTCACGGCTGTCGAGCTCGACCCGAACCGGGCGAGCGAGTTGCGCGCGAACATCGAGCTGCTCGGCGCAAAGAACGTCACGGTCGTCGAGGCCGACGGTACGAAGCTCCCACTCGAGCTCCAGGGGTTCGACCGCGCGCTCGTCGACGCCCCGTGCTCCGGGCTCGGCGTCGTGTCGCAGCGCCCCGACCTGCGCTGGCGCGCGAAGCCGCTGCCCGAGCTCCAGCTCGCGCTGCTCCGCGCCGCCGCCGAGCGCGTCCGGCCGGGAGGCACCGTCGTCTACTCCGTCTGCACGGTCAACGCCGAGGAGAACGAGGCGATCGTCGACGCGAGCGGGCTCGAGACGCTGCCGCTGACGGGCGAGTGGCCCCAGTACGCCCATCCGCGCCGACCCGAGTTCCTGCTGACGCTGCCGCATGTCCACGGCACGAGCGGGTTCTTCATCGCGCGGCTGCTCGTGCCGTCCGGCGCGAAGTCGTAGGATCGAGCCGCGGCGTGGCTTGGCAGGAATGGATACGAACGGTTGAGATCGAGCCGTCCCTCTACGCGGCCGACTTTTCCAACCTCGGCGAGCAGATCGACGTGCTCCTGCGCACGGGAGCGCGCATCTTCCACTTCGACGTCGGCGACGGGCATTTCGTCGAGCCGATCACGTTCGGGCCGATCGTGCTGCAGGCGATCGCGCCGATGGTGCACGCGATGGGCGGCGTGCTCGACTGTCACCTGATGGTCGACAATCCGACGCGCCACTTCCCGCAGATCGCGCGCTCCGGCGGCGACAGCGTCACGTTTCATTACGAGGCGGTCGACGACGTGCCCGGGACGATCGCGGCCGCGCGCGAGCACGACCTCCAGGTCGGCGTCGCGTTCAATCCCGGCACGGAGCCGGAGGACGTCGCGAAGGTCGCCGGCGATGCCGACCTCGTACTCTGCATGAGCATCCAGCCGGGGTACTCGGGCCAGGAGTTCATGGATGGCTCGCTCGAGCGCATCGCGCGCACGCGCGCGGCGCTGCCCGACACGATTCAGGTGCAGGTCGACGGCGGCATCGACAACGAAAACGTGCGGCCGGTATACGACGCGGGTGCGACGCTCATCGTCGCCGGCAGCTCGATCTTCCAGCGTGAGGATCTGCCGCGGTCGTACCGCCGGCTCGTCCAAGCTTTGGCGTGAGCCACTTCGAGCGGGCACTCGAGCTCGCGGAGCGCGGCCGGGGCAAGGTCGAGGATCACCCGCTCGTCGGCGCAGTCGTCGTGGACGGTGACGAGGTCGTCGGCGAAGGATGGTACGAGTACGCGACGGTCGATCACGCCGAGGTGCGTGCGCTCGCGCAGGCCGGCGGGCGTGCCCGGGGAGCGACGCTGTACGTCACGCTCGAGCCGTGCGCGCATCAGGGGCGCACGCCGCCGTGCACCGACGCGGTGATCGGCGCCGGCATCGCGCGCGTCGTCGTCGGCGCCCTCGACCCGAACCCCGTTGCCGCGGGCGGCATCGAGAAGCTACGCGCCGCGAGCGTCGAGGTCGAGCTGCTCGAGAGCGTCGAGGCTCGTCGCCAGAACGAGGCGTGGCGGACCTGGAAAGCGCTCGGCCGCCCCTTCGTCACGTACAAGGTGGCGGTCGCACTCGACGGTCGCGTCACCGTTCCCGGGCGCC
>JANMWV010000454.1:0-3766 GCA_031394165.1 Actinomycetes bacterium | reverse complement strand
GCTCCGGTCCGTCGCCGACGGTGCCAACGGAGTGTTCGGCTCGTCGTCGGGCCTGTATCCCAACCAGACCTACCACTCGACCGACTACTTCGTCGACGCACAGGTCGTGCCCAACGGCACGCCGGCGCCGCCGGGCATCGTGTCGAGCGTGCCCACAAACGGTGCGACGGCGGTTGGTCTCCGAAACGCCGTGACGGCGGCATTTTCGCGGCCGATGGACCCGACGACGCTGAACACGACGAGTTTCACACTCACGGATGGTCTGGGGAGCACCGTGCCGGCGACAGTCGCATACAACAATGCCACGAACTCCGCGGTGCTTACACCATCCACTCCGCTGGCGTACGACACGTCCTACACCGCGCGAGTAGCAGCCTCAGCGCGCGCGTCCGACGGAATGCAGATGAGCGCTCCCGCTTCTTGGTCGTTCCGCACCGCCGCAGTCCAGGCGCCCTTGGCAGTCGCCTCTAGTACACCCGCTCCAGGAGCCGCAGGTGTCCAGACGGATGATGCGGTGCAGATCGCATTCAACCGAGACGTCGATCCGGTGACATTGACGAGCTCGACCGTGCAACTGATCGGGCCGGGCGGCGCCTTCGTCGCCTCGACGATCAGTTACAACTCCGCCACTTCGACTGCAACCGTGCGGCCGAGCACGGGCCTGGCGACGAATACCTCGTACACAGTTCGGCTCACTACGGGAATCCTCGCGTCAAGCGACGGGACGCCAATCTCCGCGGCGACGAGCTGGTTCTTCACGACCGGATTCTGTCCCTGCTCGCTCTTCGGCTCGCTCACGCCGGCATCGATGGGACTCGCAACGCAGGACGGACGCAGCGGTGCCGGGCCGTGGAGCTACGAGATGGGCGTGAAGCTCACCGTCACTCAGCCGTCACAGCTAGTTGCAATTCGCTTCTACAAGAGCGCCGGTGAGATTGGTACGCATGTCGGCACGCTGTGGTCGGCGGCCGGAGCGCGAATCTCGAGCGTCTCGTTTGCAAACGAGACAGCGTCCGGCTGGCAGACCGCGCTCCTTCCGTCTCCGGCCCAACTCCAATCCGGCACGACGTATGTCATCTCGGTGGGGTTGAACGCCTACTTCGTAACGACGAAGTCCGGCCTCGCGACGCAGGTCACAGGTGGGATCGTGCAGACCGTGGCCGATGGTCGGAACGGCGTCTACGGCTCCGCCGCCGGCGTCTTCCCGACGTCGAGCTACAGCTCGAGCAACTACTTCGTCGACGTGGTCGTGCGTTGACCGCAGGCGCCGTCCCGGCGGCGTCTGCGGTCGCGTCGCCGCGCATGAAGCGGCAATCGCTGCCAGGAGCGGTGCTCGTGTCGAGCGCAACGGCTGCGTCAGGGCTGCTCACCTATGCATTCCTGATCGTCGCGGCACGCGCGCTCGACCCCAAGGCATACGGGCGGATCGGTGTCCTCTGGGGATCCATGTTCATCGGGGCGATCGTGCTCTTCCGGCCACTCGAGCAGACCGCGTCGCGCGCGATCTCGGCTCGCCTGGCGCGAGGAGAAGATGCAGGTGCTGTCGTCCGCTCGATCGCAGTCGCCGCGAGCTGGCTGATCGCGGGCGTCGCAGTCGGCGGCGCCCTCGCATGGCATGAGCTTCGCATCAAGCTCTTCGACGGCAGCGCGATGCTCACCGTCATGCTCTTCGTCGGAGTCGCGCTCTACGGCGTCTCGTACGTCGTCCGCGGAATCATCGGCGGCGTCCGATGGTTCGGCGGCTATGCACTGCTGTTGCTGTCGGACGCAGGGGCGCGGCTCCTCCTCGCGGTGCCCTTGCTCGTCGTCAGCTCGACGAGCCTTGCCGCTGTGGCCGTCGTGGCGGCCGGCGCAGCAGGCGCAGTGGCGCCGCTCATCGTCGGACGTGCGAAGCTTCGCGCGCTGCACGGGGGCAGACGCGACACCTATCTTCTCTCCGAGGCGGCCGGCTTCGCGATTCCGGCGGCGCTCGTCGCGGCCTGTGACCAGCTGATCGTGAACGGGCCGCCGCTCCTCGTCGCACTCGACGGCGCGGCGCCCAGAACGGTTGGCCTTGTGTTCGGAGCGACGATGCTCGTGCGGGCGCCGGTCTACGTCTTCCAGGGGCTGGCTGCATCGCTCCTCCCGAACTTCACGCATCTTCGCTCGACTGGGGCTGCGTCGCGGTTGGCAAGAGCTCTGCTCCGGCTCGTCCTGGCGCTCGCCGCTATCGGCGCCACCGTCGTGATCGGCACTGCCGCCGTCGGGCAGCAGGTGATGAGCGCGCTTTACGGCGGTCGCTACACCGTCGCACACTCGGCGCTCGTACTGCTCGCGACGGCCGTCGCGAGCTACCTCATTGCAGCGACACTCTCTCAGGCGATCCTCGCGACGGGCCGCGCCTGGATCGCGGCTGCATCCTGGCTGTCGATTTGCGTGAGCTTCATCACCATGTTTGTCTTCTTATCCGGCGGAGAACTCTCTCGGATCGCAACCGCCATGGCCGTTGCCACCGGAGCTGGCGTCGTCATCCTGACCGCCGCGCTCGTCTTGGCCCTCCGCCGATGAGTCCGTTCAGAGTGTCGGTCGGCGTCGTCGGCATGGGGTATTGGGGGCCGAACATCGCGCGTACGCTCGCCGCGATACCGAGCGCCGACATTCGCTGGATCTGCGATACCGATCCGCTCGTGCGGGCCGAGGCGGCCGCGCGTTACCCGGATACCAGGGTGAGCGACGACCTGGCCGATTTGCTCAGGGATCCGGCGCTCGATGCCGTGTTGATTGCCACCCCGTCCAGTACTCACGTGCGGCTTGCGCGACGGGCTCTCGAGGCGGGCAAGCACGTCTTCGTCGAGAAGCCGTTGGCGAATGACGAAAGAGACGCGGCATCACTCGTCGAGTTTGCCGCGGACTGCGGCCTGCGATTGATGGTCGGCCACGTGCTCCTCTTCCATCCCGCTGTCATGAAGCTGCGAGAGCTTGTCGAGACCGGTCGGCTGGGCGATCTCTACTACCTGTATGGCAACCGGCAGAATCTCGGCCGCGTCCGCACCGATGAGAACGCACTCTGGAGCCTCGGCGCGCAAGACGTCTCGGTGCTGCTCTATCTCCTGTCTGAGCTTCCGATCTCCGTGAGCGCCCGAGGCCAGTCGTATCTCCGTCCCGGGGTCGCCGACGTGGTTTTCTGCTTTCTGACTTTCAAGAGCGGTGTGACCGCTCATCTCCACCTCTCGTGGCTCGACCCGCAGAAGCTCCGACGCTTGACTGTCGTAGGCTCACAGCGCATGGCTGTCTTCGACGACATGGAGACCGAACGCAAGCTGACGGTGTACGAGAAGGCTTCTCCGCCGCCGACCACCGGTGACTACGGCGAGTACCTTCAAGCCCGGTTCGGGGACATCGTCTCTCCGCGGATCGACAACGCCGAGCCGCTTCGGGTCGAGCTCGAATACTTCCTGGGAGCCGTGTCCGATCCCCGCCTGCCGCTCGGCACCGAGCGGGCCGTCGCCGTGGTGCGCGTGCTCGCTGCGTTGCAAGCATCACTCGACCGGGGTGGCGCCTCGATCCGCGCCGGCATGAATCCGGGCTCGAAGCTCATGTCGGTCGTTCGCTGACGACACTTGCCCGGAACGCTATCGGCCGAACGGCTAGTAGTGCTTTGTTAGTTCGTTGAAGGGTCCTGTCTCGGGGCGGCGAATGGTGTCCGCGTTGGCGGTCATCGTTCGAGGAGGAGACGGATGGAAGCTGTGTTGGTGGAGATGTCGGCGAGCGAGCCGCGCGAGCGGCT
>JANMWV010000011.1:0-2367 GCA_031394165.1 Actinomycetes bacterium | reverse complement strand
GCGGAGGGCTACCAGGTGTGGCTGATCGACACCGGAAAGATGGAGTTCGTGCGCACGAACGTCCTCGACGAGCGCGAGTTCTACACCTTCCACCAGGCTGCGCAGTGGACCGGCACCGTTCGCTGGCGCATCCGCGCAACCCGTGGCGACGTCTTCACGTATCGCGTCAACGGCATGCCGGTGACGATGCACGGGGCCTGGAGCCCCATCTACAGCTCGTCCAACCCGCCGGTCAGCAAGGGGCAGATCGCGCTCACCGGAACCGTGTCGGACGTCGTCTCGAACGGCACCCCGACGTCGCCCGCGCACCGGTTCATGCCGGCGTTCATGTGGACGGGCGACCAGAGCGCGAGCGGGGTCGCAGCGGAGCTCTACCGCGTCTACATCTTCACCGACAAGCAGTGCCTCAACCGCGTCTACTCGAGCGCCGTCGTCGGCAGCCAGGCATGGTCGCCGCGGTTGACCGGGCCGCTCTCCCTGCCGACGAGCGATGCCGCGGTGACCGCTGCCCGCGGCGGCTACCTCGGCGACGGGAAGGAATCGAGCAACCTCACCGCAGACTTCGAGACGATCCTCAACGGACCGAACGAGCAATGGCCGGCCGCCACCGCGACCACGCTGGTTCCGGGCGACGTCCCCACGGCAACCGGGACGACGCCGCCGCCCGATCCGACCGGCGGTGCGTCGAGCTCCGGCGGCGGAGGCGGCTCGGGTATCTCCGTCGGCGCGAACATCGGCCCGCCCATCGACCTGTGGGACACGAACTGGCCGGAGAGCGGCTACTACTGGACGGTTATCCCGGTCGCAGCGCTCGGTCTCGGCCTGTCGGGCACCGTCGTCGCGCCGCCCGGCGCGCCCAAGGGCGCGACCACGATTCCCGTCACCACCACCACCGGCTTCCGCGTCGGCGACCTGATCACGATCGGCATCGGCGCGTCGACCGACTCGGCCACGGTGACCGGCGTCGGGGCGGGCACACTCACCGTCGCAAGCGCCACCGGCTTTGCGCACCCATCCTCCGATCCGGTGAACCGCGCCGGCGGCTCGATCATCTATCAGGACCTGGAGCTGCCGCAGGAGGTCTGCGCGTCGGGCCGGATCCAGCGCTTCGGGATCTCGAGCGAGCCGTCCCTCACGACCGGTGCGGCACCGTTCGCGACCGGCCTGTCGCCGAACGGACGCCTCACGTCTGCAGCGAGCACGCCGGCGTTCTACGGCTCCCCGCTGATCGCCTGGACTCCTGCCTTCGGCGCGGACGTCTACGAAGTGCAGTACAGCAAGGCGAAGTATCCCTTCAGGCCCGAGATCGACCCGCGCTCCAAGACCACCGGCATCCTCACCTTCTCCACGTCGGACGTCCTGCCGTTCCTCGGCCGGGCTATGGCGGGAACATGGTGGTACCGCGTTCGCGGCATCGACTACAACCTTCCGACCGGCGTGCAGCAGATGGGCTGGTCGGATCCCGAAAAGCTCGTCGTGACGAAACCGGCCTTCTCGATCGCGCCTCAACCGAAGAAGCGATTCAAGCTCGTCGGCAAGTCGAAGTAGCGGTATAGGCTCGGCCGCGTGGCCGATGCCGACCTCGCCTTCGCCCTCGAGCTCGCCGAGCTCGCAGACTCGCTCTCCCTCCCTCGCTTCCGCGCCGCCGACCTGCGCGTCGAGACGAAACCCGACCTGACACCCGTGACCGACGCCGACCGCGCCGTCGAACGCGCGCTGCGGGAGCGGATCACCACGGAGCGCCCGGGCGAGACGGTGCTCGGCGAAGAGGAGGGCGACGAGGGCGGCGGCGTCCGCTGGGTCGTCGACCCGATCGACGGCACGAAGAACTTCTCGCGCGGCCTGCCGGTGTGGGCGACGCTGATCGCGCTCGAGCGCGACGGCGACGTCGTGTGCGGTGTCGTCTCCGCGCCCGCGCTCGGCCACCGCTGGTGGGCGGCGCGCGGCGAGGGCGCGTTCTGCAACGGCGCACCGATCCGCGTCTCGGGCGTCTCACATCTAGCCGATGCCGCAGTCTCGGCCGCGCTCGCGTCCGACCTCGCCGCACTCGAGGACGTCGCCTGGCACGCGCGCGCCCTCGGCGACTTCTGGCAGCACGTCCTTGTCGCGGAGGGCGCGCTGGACGCGGCCATCGATTATCCGCTCAAGCTCTGGGACTACGCCGCGCTCGTCCCCATCGTCGAGGAAGCCGGCGGACGCACGGGCTTCACGGCGAGCGGCCAGTTCGTCACCTCGAACGGCGTGCTCCAGCTGCCCGGCGAGTGAAAGCGAGGATCTGCCGCGCAACCGCCCGTGGCTGCGCGAGCATCGAGAGGTGCCCCGCCCCGGCGATCGTGACGAAACGAGTGTGGAGTGCGGCGGCGCTGG
>JANMWV010000546.1:0-5656 GCA_031394165.1 Actinomycetes bacterium | reverse complement strand
CGATGCTCAAGGGCATCGGCATGGACGACGAGGCGCTGTCGCGCCCGCTCGTCGGGATCGCGACGAGTTGGATCGAGACGATGCCGTGTAACTGGAACCAGCGCGAGCTCGCGCGCCACGTGCGCCGCGGGATCATCGAGGCGGGCGGTACGCCGGTCGAGTTCAACACGATCGCGGTCTCCGACGGCGTCTCGATGGGGACCGAAGGCATGCGTGCATCCCTCGTCTCGCGCGAGACCATCGCCGACTCGATCGAGCTCGTCGTGCGCGGCCACCTGCTCGATGGGCTCGTGTGCATCGTCGGCTGTGACAAGACGATTCCCGCGGCGGTGATGGCGCTCGCGCGGCTCGACGTGCCGGGGCTCGTGCTCTACAACGGCTCGATCGCGCCGGGCCGCTTCCGCGACCGCGACGTGACGATCCAGGACGTCTTCGAGGCGGTCGGCGCCGCGGCGGCGGGAACGATGACGAACGCCGACGTGCACGAGCTCGAGGGCGTAGCGTGCCCCGGCGCCGGCGCATGCGGCGGCCAGTTCACGGCGAACACGATGGCGACGGTGCTCGATTTCCTCGGCATCAGCCCGGCGGGCCTGAACGACGTGCCGGCCACCGATCCGGCGAAGCACGACGCGGCCTACGAGGCGGGCAAGGTTGCGATGCGCCTCGTCCGTGACGACGTGCGCCCGTCGCAGATCATCACGCGCGACGCGCTGGAGAACGCCGTCGCCGCCGTCGCAGCAACCGGCGGGTCGACGAACGGCGTCATGCATCTGATCGCGATCGCGAGCGAGCTCGGCATCACGTTGACGATCGACGAGTTCGACCGGATCGCGGAGCGGACGCCGGTGATCGCGGACATCAAGCCGGGTGGCCGCTTCGTCGCGACGGACCTGCATGCCGCGGGCGGCGTCGCACTCGTCGCGCGCGAGCTGCTGAAGGCAGGCCTCGTGCACGGCGACGCGCCGAACGTCGACGGCCGCTCGTTGTCGCAGGTCGCGGCGGCGGTCGTGGAGACGCCGGGCCAGGAGGTCGTCGTCCCGATCGAGCGGCCGCTGAAGGCGACCGGCGGCCTCGCGATCCTCCGCGGCAACCTTGCGCCGGAAGGCTCGGTCGTGAAGCTCGCCGGCCACGAGCGTCTGTTCCACAGCGGCCCGGCGCGCGTCTTCGAGTCCGAGGAGGAGTGCTTCGCCGCGGTGAAGGCACGCACGATCGCCGCGGGCGACGTGATCGTAATCCGCTACGAGGGCCCCGCCGGCGGGCCCGGGATGCGCGAGATGCTGCACGTCACCGCCGCGCTCGTCGGCGAAGGGCTCGGCGACGAGGTGGCGCTGATCACCGACGGCCGCTTCTCGGGAGCGACGCACGGGCTGATGGTCGGCCACATCTCGCCGGAGGCGGCGCGCGGCGGCCCGATCGCCGCCCTCCGCGACGGCGACACGATCGAGCTCGACGTCGCCGGCCGCGAGCTGCGCGTCCTGCTCTCCGACGAGGAGCTCGCCGCGCGCCTCGCCGCCGTCGTCAAGCCGGCGCCGCGGTACACGACGGGCGTCCTCGCCCGCTACGCGCTGCTCGTCTCCTCCGCGTCCGAGGGGGCGGTCCTCAAATGTTCGGTTTGACGCACCCCACTACAGTTTGTATAGTGCTGGCAACGGCGCGGGAACATCCCGCTCCGCATCGAGAGAGGCTGAGGGAACCGGCCCTACGACGCCTCGGCAACCTGCATCTGTCGCTCCCAACGGACAGCGCTGCGTGGTGCCAAGCCCGGCCGAGCTGAACCGTTCAGTTCGGAGGATGTCGAGCGAGAGATGAAAGGAGTTCCCGTTTTGCCCGCTACTTCCCTCAGGTGCCGCGTCTGCGAGACGCCGTACCCGCTAGACCCCATCGGGGTGTGCTCCCGGTGCTTCGGGCCGCTCGATCCGGTCTACGACCGCGACGAGCAGCGCCGCACGATCAGCCGCGAGTCGATCGCGGCCGGGCCGGCGTCGATCTGGCGTTACGCAGGCTTGCTGCCCGTCACGCCGCCGCCCGAGCAGCGGCTCGCGCCCGGCCTGACGCCGCTCGTCTCGGCTCCGCGTTTGGCCGCTGCGCTCGGCATTGGGGAGCTCTTCTTGAAGCTCGACACGGCGAATCCGACGCACTCGTTCAAGGACCGCGTGGTCGCGGTCGCCGCGGCGAAGGCGCTCGAGCTCGGGTGCACGACGCTTTCCTGCTCGTCCACTGGCAACCTCGCGAACGCGGTCGCGGCGCGCGCGGCGGCGGAGGGCATCGAGGCGGTCGTGCTCGTGCCCGCGAGTCTCGAGCCCGAGAAGCTGATCGCAACCGCCGTGTACGGCGCGCGCATCATCGCCGTCGAGGGCAGCTACGACGACTGCAGCCGGCTCAGCGTCGAGCTGTCGTTCGAGCTCGACTGGGCGTTCGTGAATGTCGGCCTCCGCTCGTACTACGCGGAGGGGTCGAAGACGCTCGCGTTCGAGATCGCCGAGCAGCTCGATTGGAGCCTGCCCGACGCGGTGATCGCGCCGATCGGCTCGGGCTCGATGTTCACGAAGGTGCACCAGGGCTTCTCCGAGCTGCTCGAGCTCGGGCTCGTCGACGGCGACACGCCGCGGCTCTTCGGCGGGCAGGGCGAGGGCTGCTCGCCCGTCGCGCTCGCGTTCGCAGACGGCGCGAAGGTGAAGCCCGTCCGGCCGAACACGCTCGCGAAGTCGATCGCGATCGGCAGCCCGGCCGACGGCGATCTTGCGGTCGCGACGGCGCGAGAGTCCGGCGGCGCGATCCACGCCGTCGCCGAGGACGAGATCGTCGAGAACATCACACTGCTCGCAGAGCTGACCGGCGTGTTCGGCGAGACGGCTCCGGCCGTGGCGCTCGGCGCGCTCCGTGCCGCCGTGCGCAACGGCGAGCTCGGCGAGAGCGACCGCGTCGTGCTGCTCGTCACCGGCGACGGCCTGAAGACCCCCGGCCTCGTCGCCGACCGCTTCGACCCGATTCGCGTCCAGCCGGACGCGGACCAGATCCTGGAGACCCTCGGTGTCCAGGTTTAGCCGTCCCCCACACGCAGGAGGTGCAACATGAGAACCGGGCCGCGGACTGGGTTCCGCTGGACGCCCGAGACGATCGTCTACGCGATCACGCTCTGGTATCGCAAGCACAGCAGGACTCCGCTCACGAGCGAATGGGATCAGGCGGGCGAGAACCACCCGTCGCGCCAGACGGTTGCCCGTGTGTTCGGCAGCTGGAACGAGGCCATGCAGGCCGCGGGCTTCACGCCGCGTCCGCGCGGCCGGCAGCCGCGCTCGCTCACCGAGGGAGCCCTTGCCGACGTTTAGTGGCCAAACCACTCGTGCACGCGTGGTCCTCCTGCCGGGGGACGGAATCGGCCCGGAGGTCGCCGCGGAAGCGCGGCTCGTGCTCGAGGCGCTCGCGCCCGAGGTCGAGCTCGACGAGCGGCTGATCGGCGGCGCGGCGATTCGTGCAACGGGGAGCCCGCTTCCGCAGGAGACCGTCGACACTTGCCTGTCGGCGGTCGCAGTGTTGAAAGGGCCGGTCGGCGACCCGGAGTTCGAGGCGGCGGACGTGCGTCCGGAGCAAGGACTACTGGCGCTGCGTGCTGCGCTCGACACGTACGCCAACCTTCGTCCGGCGTTCCTCGGAGATATCGACCTGTTGATCGTGCGCGAGCTCGTCGGCGGTCTCTACTTCGGCGCGCGAGGCGTGCGCGACGACGGAACCGTCTTCGACACGTGCGAGTACCACCCGCGCCAGGTCGAGCGCATCGCCCGGCGCGCGTTCAAGCTCGCGGAGTCGCGCCGCGGCTTGCTCACGTCGGTCGACAAGGCGAACGTGCTCGACACGTCGCGCATGTGGCGTCGCGTCGTGGACGAGATGGCGCCGGACTTCCCGCACGTGAAGGTCGAGCACATGCTCGTGGACAATGCCGCAATGCAGATCGCGACCACACCTCAGCAGTTCGACGTGATCGTCACCGAGAACATGTTCGGCGACATCCTCTCCGACCTCGCGGCGGCCGTGACCGGCGGTCTCGGCCTGGCGCCGTCGGCGAGCCTCTCCGACGGCGGCCCGGGGATCTTCGAGCCGGTGCACGGCTCCGCTCCCGACATCGCGGGACGAGGCATTGCGAATCCTGCGGCGATGCTTCGCTCCACCGCTCTGTTGCTCGAGCACGGCCTGGCGCGGCCGCTGGAGGCCCAGGCTCTGAGCCGCGCGATCGAGGCCGCGCTCGCGTCCGCGCCGACCGCGGATCAGGGCGGCAGCGCCACGACGGCCGAGTTCGGCGCCGCGGTAAGGGAACAACTTGTGGTTGACGGGGCGGCGTCCGCGCCGTACCGTAGGTCGTGATGGCACGCACGCCGGAAGCCCCCCGCGAGATCATTCGCACGATTCACTCCTTCACGGGCTTCTACGCGTTCGCCTTTACGCGCTAGCCGGCGCTTTCGCTCTCCCGCTGTCGCCCGGCTAGCTCATATCACTCGCGGGACATCCGACTCCGTTTGCGAGGAAGGCGACCATCGATGACGACGCACACGTTCAGCACCACAACCTGTCGTTGCAACCCGGTTCCGGCGTGAGCCCGAACGTCGCCTATCCCGGGCCGGCGGGAAGCCACACCTCTGCGGCTGCCGCGACGCTCTTCCCGACCGACACGCTCCTGCCGCTGGCTGGCTTCCGCGCGGTCGCCGACGCGGTCGTCAGCCACGAGGCGACCCACGGCGTGCTGCCGATCGAGAGCTCGCTCGCAGGCCCCGTCGCCGAGACGCACGATCTGCTCTACGAGCGCGCGCTCTCGATCGTGGGAGAGACGATCCTGCCGATCCGCCACTGCCTCGCCGCTTCAGTGCAGGTGCCGCTCGACGAGATTCGCATCGTGCGCTCGCATCCGACGGCGTTCGACCAGTGCCGCACCCTGCTCGCGCGGCTGCCGAACGCGTCGGTGATCGCGTGCGCGACGACCGCCGAGGCGGGGCGCTACGTCGCCGAGGACAACGACCCGACGGAAGCGGCGATCGTCGGCGACGAGGCCGTCGAGCTGTATGGCCTGACAGTGCTCGAGCACGACGTCGGCGACAGCATCGCGTTCACGCGCTTCGTCTCGATTGCGCCCTACACGCGCGTCGACCGGGGTCTGCGCGACGCCCGCACCGCCTTCACGTTTGCGACGAATCACAAGCCGGGCGCGCTGTTTGCGGCGATCGAGCCGTTCGCGCGCGCCGGTCTCGATCTGGTGCGGCTCGTGGCGCGCCCGCTACCGGCGACGCCGTGGAAGTACCGCTTCGACGCGGTCGTCGCAGGCCATCCACTCGAGCCGGCCGTGCGGGTCGCGCTGCGAGAGCTCGATGCGGTGACGCGCACGCTGCGCGTCGTCGGAGTCTATGAAGGTCACGCCGAGGAGGGAGCATGAGCTCGACCGAACAGAAGCCAGTCGCCTCACCGGAGGATCCGTACGTCCTCGGAGTGCGGCGCGAGATCTCCGACCTCGACCGCTCGCTGGTCGAGCTCGTGAACAAACGCCTCAAGCTCGTCGAGAAGCTGTGGCGCTACAAGGACGAGCACGGCATCGAACACGTCGACCTCGCGCGCGAGGCGTGGATGCTGCAGTACCTCCAGCGCGCGAACCGCGGGCCGCTCTCAGAAGCGG
>JANMWV010000539.1:0-4307 GCA_031394165.1 Actinomycetes bacterium | reverse complement strand
TCGCCGTCCTCGAGCGCGTGCACCGAGCCCGCCTGCATCGCCTCGTGGTTCCAGAAGATCGCGTACGTCCCGATGCGCCCCTGGCGGTGGTAGACGAGCGACCGCTCGTCGTACGTCCGCAAGAGCACCATCGAGCGGTAGAGATCGAGGAGCTCCTGTTCGCCGAGCCCGTCGACTTCGCGATCCTCGTCGATGACGCGGCGCAGTCCGTGCTCCCCGTGCGCGACCTGGGCCATCGGGGCCGGATCCTAGACGAACACGGAGACCGCGTTGCGCTCGGCCTCGAAGACCGCGCTCTCGACGTCGCCGAGATCCTCGCCGTCGACGTGGAGCGGCATCGGCGCGTCGCAGACGACCTCGATCCGATCGAGGTCGTGCCCGTACAGCACCGGCCCCGTGCGCACCCGCCCGGTCAGGAGCGCCGCCGCGCGGAGCACGAGCGAGAGGCGGCGGATGTGCATCGGCGCCACGAGATCGAGGCCGAGCTCGAAGTCGGCCTCGGGCACGATCGGGAGCGGGATGCGCCTCGCGTACGTGTACGGCGAGCCGTTGGCGACGAACGCGAACGCCGCCCGGCCGACGCCCTTCACCTCGAGCGCCGGCTCGAGGCGGCCACGGTGCGCAGCGAGCACACGGACGACGGCGAGCGCGAAGGCCAGATCGCCGGGACGCTTGCCGTCGTCACGCCGTCCCATCTCGTCGACACGCCTCACCGCCGCCGCATCGAGGCCGATTCCCGCGTTGAACGCGAAGCGGCGCCCGTTGACGCGGCCGAGCGTGATCCGCCGCGTCCGGCGCTGCTCGATCGCCTCGGCGAGGCGGCGTGCGGCCTGGACGGGATCGGCCGGAAGCCCGAGCGCGCGCGGCAGCACGCTCGTGCCGCCGCCGGGCAGGAACCCGATCGGCACGTCCGCGTCGAGCCCGTTCAGCGCCTCGTTGAAGCCGCCGTCGCCGGAGAAGACGACGATCGCCTCGCAGCCGTCGCGGCACGCCTCCGCGACGAGCTCTGCGGCATGGAGGCGGTGCTCTGTCCTCACGACCGTCAGCTCGACGACGCGGCGCAGCTCCTGCTCGACGGCCGCCAGCTTCTCGGCGGTGACGCGGGTCGCGAACGGATTGACGACGAGCACGGCTGACTGCACGGGCACCACACTGCCCGCGCCGCAGGCCGGCGCGCAAGTTAGGAGCGCGAGGCGTAGCCCCGCATGCCGTCCAGCAGCAAGGCGGTGAAGCGGTCTGCGAGCGCGTCCGTGTCGGAGCCGGGCCGGAGCCAGGTGTAGGCCCAGTTCGCCGCCGAGAGGCTGAGGAGCGCGGCCATCGCGTCGTCGAGATCGGTCCGCAGCTGGCCGTGCTCCCGTCCCTCGCGGAAGAGTGCGCGGACGCGCTCCTCGTAGCGGCGCCGCTCGGCCACGAACTGCTCGAGCCGCTCGCCCTCGAGGTAGCGCCACTCGCGGACGAACACCGTGGCGATGTCGAGCTGCTCGGCGACGACGCGCAGGTGCGCCCGCATGGCGGCCTGGATCCGGTCGAGCACGGGCCCGTCCTCGGGAATCCCGTCGAGGGCGGCGTGGAAGGCCTCGGCTCCCTCGCGGGCGACCTCCCAGAGCAGCTCGGCCTTCGAGTCGATGTGGGTGTAGACGGAGCCCTTCTGCAGGCCGAGCGCCTCGGCGAGGTCGCCGACGGAGGTGCCGTGGTAGCCCTTCTCGGCGAAGAGCCGGGCGGCTGCGCGGGTCAATTCGGCTCGCCTGGTTGCCATCTACAATGCGACCCTAACGATCGTTCGGAAGGAGCAACGCTGGCGTCCGTGGAAGTCCCCCATGACGAGCAGGAGTTTCTCGCGTACGTCCAGGCCGGCGGCCAGGTCGAGACGACGGACTGGCTCCCGGAGGACTACCGCCGGAAGCTGATCAAGTTCATCGAGATGCACGGCAACTCCGAGCTGATGGGTGTGCTGCCCGAGCGGGAGTGGATCCTGCGCGCGCCGACGCTGCAGCGCAAGCTCGCGCTCACCGCCAAGGTGCAGGACGAGGTCGGGCACGCGCAGCTGATCTACCGCGTCGTCGAGGATCTCGGCAAGCCGCGCGAGCAATGCCTCGCCGACCTGATCGACGGCAAGGCGAAGTTCCACAACGTGTTCCACTACCCGACGAAGACGTGGGGCGATGTCGGCGTGATCGCCTGGCTCGTCGACGCGGCCGCGATCATCAGCCAGAAGGCGCTCCTCAAGTGCTCGTACGCGCCATACGCGCGGATCATGAAGAAGATCTGCTGGGAGGAGTCGTTCCACATCCTCCACGGCCGCGACGTGATCCTCGCGCTGGTCACGGGCACGCCCATGCAGTTCGAGCTCGTGCAGGAAGCGGTGAACCGCTGGTGGGGCCCGCTGATGCAGTTCCACGGGAACCCGATCCCGCAGGAAGAGGATCCGATGTTCCTCTGGCGCATCAAGTCGCAGGGCAACGAGTCCGCGCGGCAGCAGTTCCTCGACGGATACGTGCCGCAGATCCTCGAGCTCGGGCTCGAGATCCCCGATCCGAAGCTGCGCAAGAACGACGACGGGGTGTGGGAGTACAGCGAGCCCGACTGGGACGAGCTGAAGCACGTGGTCACCGGCCACGGGCCCTGCACGGAGGATCGGCTCGCGTTCCGTCGCCGCTTCCTCGAGCAGGAGCGGTGGGTCCGCGAGCTCGTCCTCGCCGCGTGAGCGAAACGCATCCGATTTGGGAAGTCTTCCGGCAGGAGCGGCGCGGCCAGCCGTTCGAGCACGCCGGCTCGATTCCCGCGCCCGACGCGGAGTTCGCCGAGGCGTGGGCGCGCGAGCAGTACGGGCGGCGCGGCGAGTCGGTCGCGTTGTGGCTCGTTCCCCGCGACGCGATCTCCGTCGTCGACGAGTGGGCCGACGAGTTCGAGCTGAAGTACCGGCGCGTCGACGGCTACTCGATCAAGGCACGCTTGAAGGAGGCCCGTGAACGAGCTGCTGCACGTGCTCGCTGACAACGAGCTGTTGCTCGGTCTCGCTGACGACGAGCTTGTGCTCGGCTGGCGTGACTCCGAGTGGACCGGGATCGCGCCGGTGCTCGAGGAGGACGTCGCGTTCTCGTCGATCGCGCAGAACGAGATCGGGCACGCGCGCGCGGTCTACGAGCTGCTGACGGACGACGCCGACGCGCTCGCGTTCGACCGCGCGCTCGACGAGTACCGCTGCGCGCCGCTCGTCGAGTTGCGGCTGCTCGACTGGGCGCACGCGATCGCGCGGCGGTGGCTGTACGAGGCCGCCGACGAGATCCGCATCGGCGCGCTGATGGGCGACGACGATGCGAAGGTCGCGTCGCTCGCTGCGAAGATCAACCGCGAAGAGGCATACCACCGGATGCACGCGGAGATGTGGCACGAGCGGTTGCGCGACGTGCCGCGCTTCCGGGACGCGGTCGCCGAGCTGTGGCCGTACGCGCTCGGTGTGCTGCCGAAGGATCAGCGTGCGGCGCTTGCGCAGCGCGTCGGTCTCGATGCAATCGACGCCGTCGAGCGCGGCACGCACACCGACGAGCTCGCGGAGCTGTGGAACGAGATGACGATGGTGCGCCGCTCGGCGCCTACGGGCTCGCAATGGTGACGGCCCAGTGGTGACCGCCGAGCAGGTCTGGTCGGCGTTCGAGCAGATCCCCGATCCGGAGATCCCCGTCGTCTCGCTCGTCGAGCTGGGCGTCATCCGTTCGGTCGACGTCCATAACGGACGCGTCCATGTGGAGTTCACGCCGACGTTCCTCGGCTGTCCCGCGCTCGAGGCAATGAAGCGCGCGCTCGAGGAGAAGGTGGCGGAGCTCGGCGCCGACGCCGACGTCGAGGTGATCTCCGACGACTCGTGGTCGACCGACAAGATCACCGCGGCGGGCCGAGAGAAGCTGCGCGCCGCCGGCTTCGCGCCGCCCGCCCCGCGCGAGGCGTCGGCACCGGTGCTCGTGCAGCTCCAGTCGAACGTCTTCCGCTGCCCCTACTGCAACTCGACGCAGACGAAGCTCGAGAACATCTTCGGCCCGACGCCGTGCCGGTCGCTCCGCTACTGCGAGAG
Source organism: Actinomycetes bacterium (assembly GCA_031394165.1). Classification (GTDB taxonomy): domain Bacteria; phylum Actinomycetota; class Thermoleophilia; order Gaiellales; family Gaiellaceae; genus Palsa-739. The sequence goes on along the minus strand of JANMWV010000539.1, from coordinate 238 downwards.
CTGCCGGCAGCCGTTCGAGCAGTTCAAGACGATCTGACGGAGCGATTTCATCTGTCGAGATCGCCCGCGATTGAGCGGCAGTCAGCTGAAATCGAGCTCAGTCAGGTCGAGGGTAGAGTCGACCGTTGCTCGCAGATTGATCGAAGTCTCGACCAGCCATTTGGCGGTGCAAGAGACTTCGCCGTCGCCGACGAGCGTAAACGGCGCCTCCACATAGACGCTTGAGCCACGATGGGAT
>JANMWV010000427.1:0-9777 GCA_031394165.1 Actinomycetes bacterium | reverse complement strand
GCCGATGGCAGCACCACCGCGTCGAACGCTGCGTAGAACGGCGCGACCTCCTCTTGGTAGCCGAGGACCAGGCAGTGCCGGATGATGCCAAGCTCGCTGGCTTGCCGCTCGATGCCTTCGCGGTCGGGCCCGTCGCCGATGAGCCCGAGCACCGCGTCCACGCCGAGCTCCCGCAGGCGGGCGATGCCGAGCAGCACGTCGTCGACCCGCTTCACGCCGGTCATCCGGCCGACCCACCCGACAAAGAAGCGGTCGGGCGTCACGCCGAGCTGGCGGCGGCTCTCCTCGCGCAGCCCGGCCTCGGCATGCACGCGCTTCTCGAGCTCGATGCCGAGGCGGATCACGACGAACTTCGAGCGGGGGGCGACACCGAAGCGCACGAGCTCCTCGCGCACCTCGGGGCTGACGGCGACGAGGGCGGTGGCAACATGCGCGAGAGCGCGCTCGAGCAGGCGGAACGCGCCGGCCCGAATCGGGTCGAAGTAGCCGCTGAGCACGTGGCCGTGGAACGTGTGCACCACGATCGGCGGCCGGGCGCTGCCGGCCAGCAGCGCGGCGAGGCGGCCGATGGTGCCCGCCTTCGCGGTGTGCGTGTGCAGGATGTGCGGCCGCTCCTCACGCACCAGCCGCGCGAGCTTCCAGGCCGCCACCACGTCGCGCAGCGGCGAGATCTCGCGGCCAAGCTCCGGCAGTGGCACGACGCGCACGCCGAGCCGGTCGGCGACGAAGGCCATCGAGCTCTCGCCGCGGGCGAGCGTCCCCGAGACGAGCGTCGTCGCGTAGCCGCGCTCCTCGAGGCCCGCCGCGAGGTAGGAGACGTGCAACGCCGGGCCGCCCATGTTGAGCCGGGCGATCACGCGCATCACGCGCACGGGATGCTTGCCCACGAGGTGCTCGCCGGCGGGGGGCTCGACTGCGGTCATGCGCCGGCGGCGTGCCCCGCGAGGTACGCCTCGATGGTGAGGCGCAGCCCCTCCTCGAGTCCGACTCGCGGCTCGTAGCCGAGCGCGTCGCGTGCCGCGGAGTAGTCGGCCCACGAGTCGCGGATGTCGCCGGCCCGCGTCGGGGCGAAACAGCGCTCGACCGGCCGGTCGAGGATGCGGCCGATCGCGTCGGCGACGGCATTGACGCTCGTTGGCGAGCCCGCCGCGATGTTGAAGATGCGCCCGCTGGCGCCTGCTACGTCGGCTGCCCGCAACGCTGCGTCGATGACGTTCGCCACGTAGGTGAAGTCGCGGGACTGCTCGCCGTCGCCGTGGAGCTGCACGGGCCGGCCGGCCTGGATCGCCGTTACGAAGAGCGGTACGACGGCGGCGTACTGCGACAGCGGGCTCTGCCGTGGCCCGAAGACGTTGAAGTAGCGCAGCACGACCGACTCGAACGACTCGTAGACGCGTGAGAAGCTGATCGAGTAGCGCTCCGCGGCGAGCTTTGCCACGCCGTAGGGCGAGATCGGGTCGGGGGGCGCGTCCTCGGTGGTCGGCAACTGGCGGCTCGACCCGTAGACCGACGTCGACGAGGAGAAGACGACGCGTCGCACACCCTCGTCGCGCGCGGCGAGCAGGACGTTGAGCGTCCCTTCGACGTTGACGGCGCTGGAGGTGAGCGGGTCCTGCACCGAGCGTGGCACCGAGCCGAGGGCGCCGAGGTGGTAGACAACCTCCGTCTTGCGCACAGCGTTGTGCACGCGCTCGTAGCTCCGCAGCTCGCCCTCGACGATCTCGATGTCGAGTCCGTCGAGGTTGGCGCGGTTGCCGGTCGAGAAGTTGTCGAGTACCCGCACCTCGTCGCCGCGGTCGAGCAGCGCGCGCACGAGGTTGGAGCCGATGAAGCCTCCACCGCCGGTGACGACCACGCGCGCCATCAGGCGATCGCCTCGACGTGGTAGTTCGCGTGCAACGTGCCGGGCACGGGATCGCGCAACATCGGCACGGCCCGGTCGAGCGCCTCACCGGCGAAATTGAGCCCTGCGACGAGCGGTGCACCGAGCGCACGCACGTGGGCGCGCTTGAAGAGCAGGTCGGTGAGATGGGCGATGAGCATCGAGACGGTGAGTGCAGTGCCGGCGCCGGGACGGACCGTGACGGACGACCAGTCCCCATTGTCGCGGAAAACGCGCTCGAGACCGTCGTGTGTCCATCGCCACAGGTCGTCCGGGTTCGGATGAAAGGGATAGATGCCGTGCGTCGAGAGGAGCACCCGGCCGCCCGGGCGCACGACGCGCCGCAGTTCGCGCACCGCCTTCGCAGGATCGGGCACGTGCTCGAGCACCTGCAGGCAGAGCACGACGTCGAAGCTCGCGTCCTCGACCGGGAGCGCGTCGATCGACCCGTGCAGGTCTGCGTGGGGGTTGCCCCGCACGTCGAAGCCGACGATCTCGGCGGCACTGCGCAACAGGTCCTCGTACGGCCGGTCGCCGCAGCCGACGTCGAGCACGCGCAGGCCGGCGACGTCCTGTGCGGCGAGCCAGTCGAGCAGCGGCTTCCGAACCGCGTACTGCACGGACGTCCGTCTCGGCTGCAGGCGATCGGTCATGCCGACTCGACCTTCGTTGCCGCGAGCCCGAACGCGAGCCAGGTGAGCGCGTCGAGCGGGATGCCGGCCACGTACCCCTGCGCGCTCCAGAGCCAGGCGAGCAGCGCGATCCAGAGCAGGCCGAGCAGCGCTGTCGCTGAGCCTCGCATCACCGCCGCACGGGCTGCGAGCCACGCGCCGATCGCAAAGATCGCGCCCCACAGGGCGAGCCCAATCGCGCCGAGATCGGCGAGCGCCTCCACCCAGACGTTCTGGACGCCGTAGCGCCTCGCGGGTGACGGGAACGCGAGCGGCGGCTCGTTCGGGAACCGGGCATGCGCCGCCGGGAGGTACGGCTCGAAGCTGCCGGGCTCCGAGGAGCCCTCCCAGCCGACGCCGAGCATCGGGTGATCCTTCCAGATCTCGAAGCCGAGCCAGACGAGCAGCGTGCGATGCGCGTACGTCTGGATCTTCGCCGGCGACGCGTGCTGCTTCCCGCGAGACGCGCCGAGGAAGCGTGCGAACGCGTCGAGGTCGCTGCCGCGGATTGCGACCGCGCCCGCGAGCACGACCGCGCCGATCGCTGCCACCGTCGCGAGCCGCCGCGGTGCGAGCTCGCCGCGGATGGCCAGGACAATCGCCAGCGCCACGAGAGCGGTCGCGAGCCCGAGCACCGCGGCCATGGCGCCGGCGACGATCATCCCGAGCACCCCCGTCGCGACTGCGGTGGCGCCGAGCGCGCGCCCGAGCCGCAGCCGCGGCACAGCTACCGCGGCGATCCCGACGAGCAGCGCCGCTCCGGAGAGCGCGGCGAAGTCCGCCGACGAGAGGAACGACGCCTGACGCCGGCCCACGGTGCCCGCGAGGAAGATGGCGGCGCCGAAGAACTGTGCGACGCCGACGGCGGTTGCGAAGCAACTCCAGAGGACGAGCGACCAGAGCGGCACGAGGAGATCGGACGCGCGGCGCAGGAGCAGGGGGAGCGCCGGTGCGAGCAGCGCGTATTCCGCGAACTTGGCCGCCGTGACGCCGTGCGTGTGCCACGCGTACGACGAGTCGTGCACGTGCCCGTACACAACGGCAGCGAGGACCCACACGAAGAAGCACGCCCCTGCGATCCACAGCCACCGGCCGTGCCGTAACGGTGCGAAGCCGTCCCGGCGGCCGCGGGCGAGCGCGGCGAGCACGACGGCGAGGACGGCGAAGTCCGAGAGGTAGGCGTTCACGGTCGTCGAGCCGACGCCGACCCCGAAGCCGGGCTGGTAGGCGACGTGCAGGAAGAGGATCGGGATCGCCGCCGCGAGCACGAGTACGCCCGGCGACACCGTCGACGCGAGACCTCGCTCCCTCCGACCGCCGTTGGAGACAGCGTTGGTTCCCAAGGCGCGGCAACTATACTTGCCTCGCTTGATGCCTCGGCTCATCGTCCGCCGTTCCCTGACGGCCGTCGGCATCTACTCGTCCGTCGTCTTCGGCTTTCTCGGCACCGTCGTCGCGACCCGCGTGTTCCATTCGCAGGTCCACTTCGGAGATTTCTCGACCGTACTCTTCGCCACGGCGCTGCTCCAGTCGTTCTTCGATCTCACCGTCGAGGAAGCGCTGGTCAAGTACGGCTTCCGGTACATCGCGCGCGAGGACTGGGGGCGACTTAGGCGTCTCTTCGGCGTTGCGTTCCGTGTCAAGCTCGCAGGCTCGGCCGCAGGCGCCGTCGGCCTCCTCCTGTTCGCCGCGCTCGGGCCGTCCCGCCTTGCCGTCCCCCTGCTTGTGGCAGCCGGCATTCCGCTCGGTTACTCGCTGGAAGGCCTCGCGGCATCGGCGCTGTTCCTGCGCAGCCGGTACGACATCCGCTCGCTCTTCCTTGCCTGGTCGATGGTGTTGCGGCTTGTGGGCATTGCAGCCGGCGCGCCCTACGGTCTCACGTGGGCGATTGCGGGCATCCTCGCTGCGCAGGTCGTCTCGGCCGGATCGATCGGCATCGCCGGCTGGGCGGCCTTCCACCGCTTCCCGCGGCGTCCGTCGGAGCCCCTCGGGACCGATCGCCGGTCGATCGTCTCCTTCGTGCTCCAGTCGAGCGCCGCGACCGGCGTGCTCTCCCTTCGGGGAGGACTGGCCCCGCTGCTGCTCGGCGCCGTGAAGGGAACCGCTCAGGTGGGGTTGTTCAAGGTGGCACAGTCGCCGCAGGCCGGGCTCCAGGCCCTCTCGGCTCCCGCGCGAATGGTGCTGCTGACCGAGCAGACCCGCGAGTGGGAACGCGGGCGGCAGGCGTCCGTCCTGGCGGGTGTGCGTCGCTACACGCTCGTCGCGTTCGGGCTCTCGGTTGTCCTCGTGCCTCCGCTCTACTGGGCGCTGCCGTTCCTCATCCGGCACGTCAACGGCCCGCAATACGTCGGTGCGGCGTCGGCCGGTCGCGTCCTGCTGCTGGCCGCCGCCGTGCAGCTCGTCGTCGGCTGGACGAAGTCGTTCCCCGTCACGATCGGCAAGCCGCAGCTGCGGGTGTGGACGCATGGAGTCGAGACGATCGTCGTGCTCCCGCTCGTGGTCGGGCTCGGCGCTGTGTGGGGCGCGACGGGCGCGGCGCTCGCAGTGCTCGCGGGAATGTGCGTGTTCGCCGCCATGTGGGCGTGGATCTTCCTGCGGATGCGTCCCGAGGACGTGGGCGAGCCCGTTTCGTTCGGCGAAGCGGTCGCCGATGCGGAGGCCGAGGCCGGGGCGCTGCTCCGATGAGGGTGCTCGTCGTCTCGGGGATCTGGCCGCCCGACGTCGGCGGTCCGGCGAGCCACGCGCCCGACGTCGCGCGCTTCCTGCACGGGCGCGGACACGGGGTCGAGGTCGTTACGACGGCAGCGCACGCACCCGCCCCGTTCGACGTGCCCGTGCACTGGGTCTCGCGCCGCCTGCCGAAGGGCGTGATCCATCTGCGCACGGCCGCGGAGATCGCACGGCGCGCAGCACGCGCGGACGTCGTCTACACGACAGGCATGTTCGGCCGCAGCTCCGCGGGCGCGACCGCTGCGCGTCGGCCTTATGTGCTCAAGCTCACCGCCGACCCGGCGTTCGAGCGGGCGCGTCGCCGCGGCATGGTGGTGGGCGACGTCGACGAGTTCCAGGAGACCGGCGGCGGCCCAGTCGTCCGCGCCCTGCGCGTCGCCCGCGATCTCGAGCTGCGGAACGCGGCGCACGTCTTCACTCCGAGCGCGTATCTCGGCGAGCTCGCCGTCACGTGGGGGGTGCGGGCCGACCGCGTGTCGGTGCTGCCCAACCCGTCACCTCCTCTGCCCGAGCTTCCGTCGCGTGACGTCTTACGCGACGAGTTCGGAGTGGTGGGCCCGACGCTCGCCTTCGCCGGCCGGCTGACGGCGCAGAAGGCACTCGGCGACGCGCTCGAGGCGCTCGCGGCCGTCGACGGCGTGACGCTGCTGATCGCCGGCGACGGCGACCAGCGTGCGCCGCTCGAGCGGCGCGTCGCCGGGCTCGGCCTCGGAGACCGCGTGCGCTTCCTCGGCCCGCTGCCGCGCGACCGGGTCGTGGCGCTGTTCCGTGCGGCGGACGCCTCGATCCTCTCGTCGAGCTGGGAGAACTTCCCGCACACCGTCGTCGAGGCCCTCGCCGTCGGTACTCCTGTGCTCGCCACGGCAGTCGGCGGTGTCGCGGAGGTGGTGCGCGACGGCGAGAACGGGCTGCTCGTCGCGGCCGGCGACGTCGGAGGCCTCGCGGCGTCGATCCGGCGCTTCTTCGCCGACGAGGAGCTGCGGGAGCGGCTTCGCACCGCCGCGGCGCCGTCGATCGCGGCGTACGCGCCGGAGAAAGTGTTCGCGCGGCTCGAGGAGACGCTTGCCTCCGTCGCGCGTACAGACGGATCGAAGCCCTGACTGGACGACCCACGCGCTGACGCGGCAGCGCGCGTGCACAGCGCGTTCCGGCGGCCCGTGCTCGTTCTGTTAGGGGTTCATCACAGGCTGGCACTACGCTTGGCGCCGTGAGTAGGCCTCGCGTGCTCTTCGTCAGCAGGACGCGCTACCGCCTGCCTCTTTCTCCGGGCCTCGCGCAGAAGTTCGACGCGCTCGCCGGTGAGCTCGACGTGCGCGTGCTCGCCTCGGCGGCGCCGGGCACGTCGGGGAACGAGATGTTTCGGCTCGTCCAGCCTGTGCACCCGCGCGTGGTCGACGGCCTCGCCTTCTGGATCGCTCTACCGATGCGCATCTCGCGGCTCCTGCGCGAGTACCGTCCCGAGGCCGTGTTCTGCCAGACGGCTTACGACGCCGCGGCCGCGCTGCTCGCACGGCGGATCGCACGCGTGCCGGCACGCATCGTGGTGGAGGTGCACGGCGACTGGCGCACGTCGACCCGCCTCTACGGCTCGCCGGCACGGCGCGTGCTCTCGAAGGTCGCAGACGCGATTGCCGCTGCCGCGCTTCGCCGCGCCGACGCGGTGCGCACGGTCTCGCCGTTCACGGCCGCGCTCGTGCGCGATCTGGGCGTCGAGCCGGCGGCCGACTTCCCGGCCTTCATGTATCTCGACCCGTTCACCGCGCCGGCGGTAGCGCTGCCCGAACGGCCGGTCGCGCTCTTCGTCGGCGTGCTCGAGTCGTACAAGAACGTCGACCGCCTCGCCGAGTCGTGGCGGCTTGCCTCGCCGCGTCTCGACGGTGGAGCCCTGCGCCTCGTCGGAGACGGCACGCGCACGGACGTCGCCGAGGCGCTTGTGCGCGACCTCGGCGTGCGCTGGGACCGGGCGCTCACGCCGGAGGAGGTCGCGGCGGCGCTCGACGGCGCGTGGGTGCTCGTTCTGCCCTCGCGGTCCGAAGGGATGGGACGCGTGCTCGTGGAGGCGTTCAGTCGCGGCCGCGGCGTGATCGGCGCCCGGGCCGGGTCGATCCCCGACCTCGTCCATGACGGTGTGTCGGGCATCCTGGTCGACCCGGACGACCCGCAGGAGCTTGCGGATGCGATCGTCCGCGTTCTCTCGGATCGGGCGCTTGCCGAGCGCCTGGCGGCCGGGGCGCAGGCCGCGGCGGCGCCGTGGCTCCAGACGCCCGAGGAGTACGCGCGGCGGATGCGGGAGCTCGTCCGGTGACGCGGCTCGTCTTCGTGACGCAGGCCGCAGATCCCGCGGATCCGGTGCTCGGCGCGACGCTCGCAAAGATCCGCGCGCTCGCCGCCCGCGTCGATGAGCTCGTCGTGCTGGCCGACCGGATCGTGCCGGAGTCGCTGCCCGCCAACTGCACCGGTCACAGCTTCGCAGCGTCGACGCAGGCCGGCCGCGGCGCGCGCTATCTCGCCGCGCTCGCTCCGGAGCTCGTGCGCCGCCCCATCGCCGTCGTCGCACACATGGCGCCGGTGTACGCGCTCCTCGCGGCGCCGCTCGCGCGGCCGCTGCGTGTGCCGCTCCTGCTCTGGTTCACCCAGCACGCAGGCGGACCGGCGCTCGACGCAGCCGTGCGCGTCGTCGACCAGGTGCTGACCGTCGACACCCGCAGCGTGCCGCTCCGGTCGCCGAAGGTGCGGGCGATCGGCCACGGGATCGACGTCGGGGCGCTGCCGTGCGTCCCGGAGCGGCGGCCGCCGCTGCGGCGTCTGCTGGGCCTCGGCCGCTACGCGCCGGTGAAGGGCTGGGAGACGGTCCTGCGCGCCCTGGCGGAGCTGCCGGATGCGACGCTCACGCTGCACGGGCCGATGCTGACGGAGGCCGACCGCCGGCACAGGCCGCGGTTAGAGGCGCTCGCGCGCGAGCTGCACGTCGACCGGCGTGTGACGTTCGGCGATGCGGTGGCCTACGCCGAGGTGCCGCATCTGCTCGGGCTCGCCGACGGCGTCGTGAACGCGACCCGCGGCAACGCGGCGGACAAGGTCGTGTATGAGGCTGCCGCGTCGTGCCTGCCGGTGTTCGCGTCCTCTCCCGTGTTCGACGGGCTCTTGCCGGAGCAGCTCCGCTTTCACGGCGACTATCCCTCATCGCTCGCCGAGAAGATCCGCGGCTACGAAGGCGGTGCCGGGCCGGAGCTCCGTGCGCGTGTGGAGGCCGAGCACTCCGTCGACCGCTGGGCCGAGCGCGTGCTCGAGGCAGTGGCGTGAAGCCGCGCGTCCTCTTCGTGTCGCGCGAGCGCTTTCGGCTGCCGCTCGACGGCGCGCAGAAGCGCAAGTGGGACGCGGTCGCCGCGGTCGTCGAGCACCGCGTCCTCGCCGCGGCGCCGGCCGGCGCGCCGACCGGTGACGAGCGCTTCCACCTCGTCGGGCCGGCGCGGCCGCGCGTGCTCGACGGTGCGCTCTACTACCTGTTACTCCCGTTGCGCATCGCCCGGGAGCTGCGCGACTTCCGTCCCGACGCGGCGCTCGTGCAGGGCGTACACGAGGTCGTCGCGTTCCTGGTCGCGCGAAGGCTCGCGGGTGTGCCCACGAAGGTGATCCTCGACGTGCAGGGCGACTGGCACGAGGCGACGCGACTGTACGGCTCGCCGCTGCGCCGGCTGCTCAATCCCGCCAACGACGCACTCGCGCCCCTCGCCGTGCGCCGCGCAGACGCGGTCCGCACGGTTTCGACGCAGACGACGGGGCTCGTCGAGGCGCTCGGCGTCCGTCCGGCTGCGATCTTCCCGTCGTACGTCGACGCCGAAGCGTTCCTCGAGCGGCCGCCCGCGCCGCTGCCGGAGCGCCCGCGTGCGGTCTTCGTCGGCGTGCTCGAGCGCTACAAGGCGTTCGACACGCTCGTCGACGCCTGGCGGGTCGCCGCGCCGCAGGTGCCTGGTGCGGTGCTGCACCTCGTCGGCGACGGGACGATGCGCGACCGGGCCGAGCGCCTCCTCGCCGATCTCCCCGGGCAGGTGGAGTGGGCGCGGCGGCTCACGGCCGAAGAGGTGTCCGCCGCCATGGACGCCTCGTGGCTCGTCTGCCTGCCGTCGCGCTCCGAAGGCCTGCCGCGCGTCGCGCTGGAGGCGGCGTGCCGTGGGCGCGCGATCGTCGGCGGCAACCGCGCCGGCATCCCCGACGTCGTCCACGACGAGCAGAACGGGCTGCTCGTCGATCCCGACGACCCGCGCGCTCTCGCCGCCGCGCTGGTGCGGATCCTCTCCGACCGGCTGCTCGCGGAACGGCTCGGCGCGGAGGCACGCCGCACCGGCGAGGAGTGGGGAGTCACTCCCGCGCAGTACGGCGCCAAGGTGCTCGCGCTCATCCGTCACGTTCTCGGGGAGTAACCTGCTCTCGTGCGCGAGCAGATCAAGCAGCTGCTGAAGAACTCCGTCTACCGGGCGATCGGCGAGACGGCGA
>JANMWV010000426.1:0-17169 GCA_031394165.1 Actinomycetes bacterium | reverse complement strand
GAACACCCACTGGCCCTCGGTGAGGGTGAACGTCTTCAGCGCCGGCGTGAGCTTCTTTGGCCTTGCGAGCATGAGCGTTTCCGGATGGATCGACTCCTTCGGCGAGTTCGACGTGCAGGTGAACGGTCAGATGACGCTTGGCTCGTCGAGCTTCGGCCTGGTCGGCCAGTTCTCGTTCCGCGTCTACCTGTACACGGTCGGTGGCTTCCACTTCCATTTGGACTTCTCGGCGAGCGTCGAGGCGCGCCTGTTCGGCTTCACCTTCGCGAGCCTCGGCATCGATGGGTCGTTCGACGCCAGCGGGCAGGGCGGCTCGATCGAAGTGACCGTGACCGTGACCGTGCGGATCAAGATCCTGTTCGTTCACGTTTCGAAGACGGCGCATTTCAGCCTCGGCACGATCCGCCTCCCGCCACCGATCTACCTCGCCGGCGATAAGGGCACGAGTAGTGACGGCAGCGGCGGCGGCTCGACGAGCTGGAACGGCGGCGACCTCTACCTCAACATGGGGCCGCGCTCGAACGTCGAGGGCCTGGGCCTCGGAACCGACGCTTCGCAGAGCTTCATCATCGAGCACATCAGTGGCTCAGCCGGTGGCGAGACCGTGAGGGTGACCGGCGGCGGCCGCGACCAGACGTACAGCAACGTCAGCTCGATCCATGCCTTCGGCGGCGCCGGCAACGATCAGGTCTTCGTTCGGGCGGGTGTGCTCAGCCCGGTCGTCTTCGGCGGCGGCGGCGGAGACGACACGCTGACCTACCTCGGCTCCGGTGGCGCCAAGCTCTTCGGCGGAGAAGGCGACGACGTGCTTCAGACCGGCTCGGCAACCGCCGGCACGGTGTGGATGGACGGCGGCGGCGGCAACGACTTCCTGATCCACGACGGCTCAGGCCCCGCGATACTCGTCGGCGGCGGCGGCACCGACACGATCTTGGGCGGCCCCGCCAACGACACGATTTACGGCGATGCCGCGCTCAACCACACGACAGGAGTCGTCAATCCCGCGAGCACCGGCAGCGACGCGGGCGACGACATCGACGGCCGCGGCGGCAACGACACGGTGTACGGCGGCGGCGGCGACGACCTGATCAAGGTCACGATGCCGGCTAGCGCGCAGCAGACTATTGACGGCGGCACCGGCGACGACTTCCTCGTCATCACCGCCTCGACCGGCCCCGACGATCTCGTCGTCACGGCGCCGAGTGGCCAGGTCGTGCGGGTCGCACGGCGCAACGGCACCGGCACCGGCCGCATCGACGCGTCCAGCATCCATGAGCTCGACATCGATCTCGCCGCCGGCGCCGACAAGCTCGAGATCAACCCGCTTGCGACCTCGGGCGTTGCCCTCGTCAACGTGAATGCGGGTCAGATCCTGACTGACACCGGCCAGACGGTGCTCATCACCGATCCGGACAACCCGAACGGCAAGGTTCGCCAGAAGGTCTACAACATCACGCCCGACAACGGGGCCGACGTGATCACGGTCAACGGCGGTTCTGGCCCCGACACCTTCACGATCACTGCAGCCGATCCGGTCAACGACCGGATGACGGACGTCCGCGTCATCCACGCGGGCGATGCGGACGTGCTGATCACGAAGCAGATTCGTACCGAAGGCGACACGCTCGTCATCGATGGCGGCGCCGGCAACGATCGGCTCGACGCGAGCGCGCTCGGGGGCGACGGCTCCGGCACGCAGGTGTTCCCGGATCTGATCGCGGTCTCGCTGTTCGGCAGCGCCGGCAACGACATCCTCGTCGGCTCGCCGTTCAATGACGCGCTCGACGGCGGTACGGGCAGCGACCGCTTCACCGGCGGACTCGGCTACGACACCTTCGCCGACGGCAGCGTGGCGCTCTCGGGCGACATCGACACGCTCGTCGAGACCCAGAACCTCGACATGGGCCTCTACCAGGACACGTTCATCACCGGGACGCTGCTTGCGGACACCGGCACCGACCGGTTCTCCACCCACAACTACGTGGCCGAGACGGCGCTCATCGCCGGCATGCAGCTCGACGAGCCGAACTTCCGCACGTTCGGCAACGGCGACCGGTGGGCCGGCGACGCGATCGTCGAGGATTTGCACGGCCTCTTCGAAGAGGCAGCGCTGAACGGCGGCGACGGCAACAACACCCTCGTCGTGAACGACAGCGACGGCCACGTCAACGTCAACGGCACGACTCGCAACGTTGCCCAGTGGCAGGGCCACGTCGTCCTCGACAACAAGACCAACGGCACCGGCGCTCTCACCGGCGCGCCCGAGCGCTACGTGATCACGATCAATTCGGGCAACCACGCGCGGATCGAGATCGTCGACTCCGGCGGCGGCTCAGGCTCCGACGAGCTCGTCATCTTCGGCACCGATCAGGGCGACAACATCCACCTGAGCGCAGCCGGTAGCGGCGCCTTCCGGGTCGGTATCGTCGATTCGTCCGACGTCGCGACGACGCACATGACGTACCGCCAGGTCGAGCGCGTCTCCGTTTACACGCTCGGCGGCAACGACTCGGTGCTCTCTGACGACACCGCCGTCACCACCGTGATCGATCTCGGCGGCGGCGACGACCGCCTGATCGTCGGCACCGTGCCGCTGATCCCGGATACCGGCAACCGCACGCTCGAGTTCCCCGACGGCGTGCCGGTTGCGGACACCGACAACATGACGAACGGCAACTCCGGGCCGCTCTTCGCCATCGGCTCAGGCCAGAACGACACCTTCGAGGTCAACCACAACCGCGCGAAGCTGTACCTCGCCGGCAGCGCGGGCGACGACATGTTCCTGCTCAAAACGTTCATCGCGCTTCGCGAGAACCCGCTCGACGCGTCCGACATCACAAACCTCGCCACGCTCTTCGGCGGCACCGGCATGAACCGGTACGAGTACGTGCAGAACGCGCCGGTCGAGATCAACGGCGGTCCCGGCACCGACACGATCGTCGTGATCGGCACGCCGATCGGCGACGACTTCGTGGTCACGAATAAGTACATCGCGGGCGCGGGCCGCATCGTCAACTTCACGGGCATCGAGCGCATCGAAGTCAACGGCGCCGGCGGCCCGGACCGCATCTGGATCCTGAGCACGGATCCGGGCATCGAGACGGTCGTCGACGGCGGCACCGGCGACGATGAGATCCACATCGGTGGCACGCCGCCCCTCCTCGTCTTCGATCCGCCTCCGTTTACCTACACGCCGCCGCCGTTCCAGGTTGCGATGCCGCCGGTCGTCACCTACTCGACGGAGTCGATCGACCTCGGCACCTGGTCGTTCACCGTCACCCTCGGAGACTGGCTCAGCCACGGCGGCTCGCTCGACCCGTCGGCCTCCTCCACCCTTGCAAGCACCTATGCAACGAACTTCGCGAACCACATTGGCAACCTCCGCCACTTCCTCGACGCGCTCACGCTCTTCGACGGCGCCTCAGTGACGAGCGCGACCGCCCGCCTGCGCTACACCTTCATCCCGTTCCTCTTCGACACGACCGTCCAGATCGACGCGCACATCGTCCTGAACTACCGCGTCGGGACGGTCACGCAGGAGATCAGGCTCGTGCAGCCGCCGTCGATCACGGTCGATCCGCCGGCGTTTGCGTTCCAGGCGGCAGGCGTCAACGACCTCTCGGGCATCCAGGGCCGGCTGACCATCCGCGGCGGCGACGCACCCGAGGTGCTCGGCGACCGCGTGATCGTGCACAACCAGGCGAACCCGGCGAACGCGATCGGCACGCTCGAGACGATCAGCCAGCGTCGCTACACGCAGATCGGCCTCCTGGACAATCTCGGCCACGCGGTCTACGGGCAGGATCACGACTCCTCCAGCGGCGTCGCGCTGTTCGAGTCCTACCTCAACATCGAGGGCATGGGCCTCGGCATCGACTCGAGCATCGTCAACCACGGGCTCAACGGTCTGACGGTCTACGAGGGCATCGAGCTCCAGGGCATCGAGACGCTCGATATTCGCATGGGCGCGGGCAACGACACGTTCACGGTGAAGGACAGCGGCTTCAAGGCGAACACGAACGGAAGCGCGTCCAACACCCTGCTCGCGACGAACCTTCTGCTTGCTGGTGGCGCCGGCAACGACACGATCTACCTCGAGCGCGTCGGCGGCCCGACCCGGATCATGGGTGGCGGCGGCGCCGATACCGTCGAAGTGCACTCGACGCCGGGTCAGACGCTCGCGCAGATCCTCGGCCTGGTCAGCTTCGACGGCGACGGCAAGATCGACGAGCTCCCGGTCGCGTTCCTCGATAACGACCCGCGCCTGCAGGTCTTCCTGCACACGAACTCGGTGATCGTCGCGGGCACCACCGCGCATACGACGAACGAGGTTCCGGCGCGGACGTACTACGACGCGTCCGTCGTGCCGATCCTCTTTGACTCCGACCTCTCCACGATCCGAACCGCGCTGCAGGTGCGCGTCGTCTCTCTCAACCCGAACGGAACGATCAAGACGACGCTTGTTCAGGAGCGCGGCGTCCGCGAGTACGCGAAGCAGAAGCTCGACAGCCTGTCGAGGCCGCTCTTCTTCGACTCCGCCGGCAACGAGGTTCCTGGAACCGCACCGAACACGGGTATCCCGGTGCTCTTGCCCTCCACGCTTGCCGCAGGCGGAAGCCAGGTATTCGTGGACAGCCAGTTCAACAGGGTGCTCTGGGACACGGGGCATCGGTCGTGGATCACCGACTTCTTCAACCCGCTGGCCGTGCCGATTTACGTGGACGCCAACGCCTTCCGGACCGACGCTTTTGTCGCTGGAAGCCCGGCCGTGATCGACATCAACGTCACGGAGCTCGTGCCGTTCCAGCGCGTTTTCGACACCCGCGGCAACGATGCATCGACGGGCGACACGCTGAAGATCGTCAACACCGGCGACCGGTCGAACATCACCGGCACGCTCGATCAGGTTCAGGTCTCGTTCGACTCGCTCGACGCCGGGCGCGTCGTGCTCCAGGGCGGCTCAACGCCGGACACGTACTACACGCGCAAGATCGCGCTCACCTACAGCGGCGGCGAGCCCGTCATCGATCCGTTCACGCACCTGGCCATGAAGTACACCGGCGGCGAGCCCGTGCTCGACCTGTTCACGCGGGCACCGGTGCTCGATCCGTTCGGGACTCAGGTCACGCACGCCAACCTCGACCCGGTCCTGCATTACGCCGGCGACTTCATCGCTCAAGAGCAGGGCGATGTCCAGACGTTCGTCGGCGGCGAGCCCGTGTTCGACGAAGCGGGCAACCGCGTCTACAACCCGGCCTCGCATCTCGACTACAACCTCGCGACCACGCATCTCCTCCAGCTGCCGATCAACGTCGACATCATCGACGCGGCCGACTCGATTTCGGTGCTGATCGATGGCGGCACCACGCCGATCTCCGGCCTCGTCATCGACTACGTGAACAACACGATTGCGGTGCCGACCGCGTACACGGGAACCGCGCACGTGACTGTGAAGCCGGCCTTCCGCCGCCTCCCGGATCAGGCGATCATTTACAACCGCCACGAAGCCGTCCTCACGGTTTCGACGTACGAGCCCACCGCCTTCACGGCGACCACGTTCGCCGTCGCGGGTATTAACGCGGCGACTCACGTGACCGTGTCTGTCCTCGACCGGCGACAGACCCTCGGACGGAACTGGATCTTCAACCTCGCGGCGAGCGAGTTCACCGTCAACGCCGACGGAACGATCACGATCACCGGCGTCGCCCCGAGCCCGTATCTCGTGCTCGCGGTCACGCTCGAGACGCCGAAGCTGCACGCGATCGGCGACCAGAAGTTCTACTTCGGCGACGAGGCCATCCATGGCGGCGACCCGATCGTCGACGCGACGAACAACGTCGTTATCGACAGCGACGGCAACCCGACGCTGTACGTCGGCCGCGTGAGTGACAACCTCGTCTTCAGCGCCACCGGCAAGCAGCTGTTCCACAAGCGCGGCGGTTCGGTGTTCCGCTTCGACCCGGTCGCGCAGGCCTGGGTCGAAGACACCTACACCGTTGCGGGTGCGCAGGTCGAGCGCCTGGGCAACGAGCCGAAGCGCTACCTCGGTGGCGAGGCCGCATACGCGAGTGCCAACGACCCCGTGACGACCGAGTTGCCCGTCTACCACGTGCGCCTCGACGGAGCGGGCGGTACGGCGCGGAACGACTTCAACTACTGGAATCTCGAAGACGTCCAGATCGACATGGGCAACGGCAGCCATCTGTTCACGATCGTGAGCACGCATACCGGCTCGACCGAGATCAACACCGGTACGGGCAACGACCGGTTCGCGGTGCGCTCGATCGCCGGCGCGACGACGATCACGAGCGGGCTCGGAACGGATACGACTTACGTCGGCAGCAAGGCGGGCTACTACACGACGCGCAACGACTTCATCAACGTCCTCGGTGACGCGAACGGCATCAACGCGCGGCTCACCGTGATCGGCGACCACCCAGCCTTCCCGGCGGCGAACACCCAGCCTGACCTCATCACCGTCGACGACACGGCCGACATCGCAGACAACACCGGCGACCTTTGGAACAACCGGCTCACGGGCATCTTTGGCAGCACGCCGGGCGAGCTCGACTATTTCGATCAGACGACGCTGAACATCAACCTCGGCAGCGGCGGCGACACGCTGAACGTCCACAGCACGCACGGAGTCGGCATCCCGGCCTTCGTCGCGACGACGAACATCCGGGGCAACGACGGCAACGACATCATCAACGTCGAGCGGATCTCAGGCCCGACGAATATCTGGACGAACGCAGGCGACGACCTCGTCCGGGTCGGCAGCGACACCTCGAACAGCAACCCGGTGCCGCTCAGCGTCCTCGACTACATCCAGAACGCAACGCTCGTCCTCGACGCCGGTTCCGGCAGCAACGAGCTGCGCACCTATGACAGCGGCCAGACGACGCCGAACACCGGCACTCTGACCTCGACGAGCCTGATCGGGCTCGGGATGACGCAGGGAATCTCGTACACGTACTTCCAGACCCTCAACGTCCGCCTGAGCGACGGCGACAACTCGTTCTTCGTCGACTCGACGCCGCTCAACTCGCTGTTCACACTCCACGGCGGCAACCAGGCAGTCGTCGTCAACCACGTCAACGACTTCATCACGGTTCGCTCGCTCGGCGGCCCGACGACGATCATCGGCGGCAACGGCAGCGACGACATCCGCGTCAACTTCAACGCCAACGGCTCGCAGACGTTCGCCAACGGCCTCGCGTCGACGCTGACGATCGACGGACAGCTGGGCAGCGACCTCTACGAGATCGGCCTGTCGGGCGCCGTCAACGCGAACGCGACCTCGCTCGAGACGCTGATCAGCATTGCTGACGCATCTCGCCCCACCGACATCAATCAGCTGCGCATCCTCGGCACGAATGCTGACGAGTACTTCCTGCTCCGCGCGAACCAGCTCGAGCGCACGGCCAGCGTCGTGACATTCCGCTCCGACGGCCTCGGTCACCCGGCGCTCGGCGGTGCCTACGAGCGCGTCAACTACGACGGGAACCTCAACGGCGGCATCACGGTCTTCGGGCGCGACGGCAACGACACGTTCGTCCTCGACGACAACCTCGGGCCGACGACGCTGTTCGGCGACAACGGCAACGACACGTTCCAGGTCGGCCAGATGTACGCGTCGCAGCGCGACGGCACGAACGTCGACAACGGTCTCGCTCCCAGGGACTACTTCCAGACGACGCAGACCACACAGGGCTTCCTGAGCAACGGCATCAGCTTCTCGACGACGCTCTACGGCGGCACCGGCAACGACGTCTTCACCGTCTACCACAACCTCGCCGAGCTATTCCTGTACGGCCAGGAGGACAACGACACCTTCACCGTTCGCTCCTTCGTGCGGGTCAACCCGAACGATCCGAGGGCGCCGTTCACGAACATCAACGGCGGCCAGGGCGCCGACTTCATCAGCTACGCAGTCGACGCGCCGATCCGGATCGACGGTGGCGACGGCCTCGACACCCTCGTTGTCATCGGCACCGACTTCGGCGACGACTACGTCGTGACCGATCGCGGCATCTTCGGCGCCGGCTTGTTCATTACGTTCATCGGTCTCGAGAAGGTCGTCGTCGACGCCGGCGCCGGAAACGACCGCTTCTACGTCCAGAGCTCGAGCCCGAACCTGCTCCTCGAGTTGATCGGCGGCAGGGGCAGCGACACGTTCAACGTCGGGGGCGGCAACAACGGCCGGCCGATCACTGTGGTCAGCAACAGCCTCGCGGGCCACAGCGGCCTCGTGGCCCAGCTCATGACGAGCGCCGACGCCGCCTTCGACGGCCTGTTCACCCCGTGGATCTCCACGAACATCGCCGACGCGGATTCGCCGGGCGTTGTCATCAACCAGACCGCGCCGCTCCGGGTCTTCGAGGATCCGTCGATGCCGCCCGACATGGTCGTCGCGACCTACACCGTCGTGCTCTCGCGTGCCCCGTCCGAGAACGTGCTCATCACGGCCGCACCCGTGCCGCTTCCCGAAAGCGAGCTGCGCGCAGGTGCGAAGAACGTCCGGCTGAACGGCCAGGACGGCGGAACAACGCTGCTCTTCACGCCTGGGAACTGGTTCATGACGCAGACCATCACGGTCACCGCGCAGCGCGACGGCGTGGCCGTGGGCACGCGCTATGTGAACATCCAGCACACTGTCGTCCAGGGCTCGAGCCCGAATGACGGCGGCGCCTACGACGGACTGCCCGTGCTGGGCGTCACGGTTCAGGTCGTCGACGCGGATTCAGCAGCCGTCATCACGGCGCCGTACAACGAGGCCACCAGTCGCGTCGACGACACGCTGCTCGTCGCGCAAAACCCGGGCGGTTCGCTCCCGGCTACGGACGCGTACGCGGTCGTGCTGAGCAAGGCTCCGTCGGCTCCGATCAGCTACATCGTCACGGCCGACGGCGAGACCCAGATTCAGAAGAACGCGCCGTCCGCCACGTGGTTCCAGAGCGTCACCCTGACGTTCGACGCGACGAACTGGAACCTGAAGCAGATCGTCCGGATCCAGGCGCTGAATGACGGAACAAAGAAGGGTCTCCACTTCTCGCGCCTGTCCGAGTCGATTCCGACGACCGACCTCGGGTCGTTCCTGGCGCTGCAGGCCAGCGATATTGCCGCCGGTCTGGCCGCGTCGGCGAGCGGCGACCCGACCGGCACCTTGACCACGGGCATCACGTCGGGCGGCGCGCTGGAGATCAAGGGCCGCGCATTCACCTATGACCTGAACTCGGGCGTCGGCACTTCGAGCGTTGACACCACGGCCTCGCGGGCAGCGTTCACCGGCATCCTCACGGTCACGGTCAAGCCGCCGGTCGTGACGAACAAGCTCTGGACGCTGGTGTTGAACGGCTCGAGCTTCACGTATGCGGCGGGCTCCGCCGACACGCTCGCGACCGTCATCACCGGCCTGAGGGACGCGATCAACGGAAGCTCGATCTTCGTCGCGTCCACGAACTGCGGCACGACGACCGTCCCAGTCCCGTGCGCAGCCGGAACGTTCATCGTCCAGCAGGCCGGCGGCAGCCCGTACTCGGCCGGGTTCTCGGATGCGACCGACGCAACACCGCTCGACACGGCGATGGGCACGATCTCGGCCGCCGGCCAGAGCTCAACCGCCTACCAGCGGCTCGTCCTGAACATCCAGCCGGGCGCCACTGCGGTCGCGCCGGGCACGACGTGGCTGCTGCACCTGAACACGGGCTTCCTGGGCGCGAGTGCCGACCCGGCGACCTCGGTCGGCTACACGTTCGTCGCCGGCAGGAAGTCGAACACGGTCCTCCCGCCGCTCGACGTCCAGGTCACCGATACGAACTCCCCGGGCGTGCTCGTCTTGCAGAGCGGCGGGTCGACGAACCTGATCGAGCCGACGAAGTTCATCGTTCTCGGCGACGGCTTCGTCACGAGCGTCATCAGCGGCTGCCAGGTCAGCGGCACGCCGGTCACCTGCTTCATCGGCGACTTCGGCGTCTCGGAGATCAACGCCGTCCAGTTCCACGCTTCGATCGCGAACGCGCAGGATCTCGACCTCGCCGCCTGGGGTACGGGCGCGAACCCTGAGATCGGAACTACGGCCGCGATCCCGCACCTCACCGTCCACGGCACCGGCTCCGGCAGCAGCGACTTCTACAAGTTCACCGTCGCAGCGTCGGGCGTGCAGGGGACCTTCGACATCGACCACGGCTACTCGAACGGTGACCCGATCCGCTGGGCGAGCCGCATCAAGGTCTACAACTCGAGCGGCGACCTGATCGCCCAGGGCCTGGGCTTCTCCGACCCGTCGGTCGGCGGCGCCGGCAGCTCGACCTTCTTCGACGATTACCTGCAGTACATGTTCACCGGCGCCGGCACGTACTACCTCGAGGTCACGAGCTGGCTCTTCACCGCGGGCGGCGTCCCGAACGGCGTCCACTACGACCTGCAGCTGTCGCTGCTGCAGCATGCGACTGCCGGCTTCGTGTTCTCACCGGCGCCCGTGCTCGACAACGAGAGCAACAACAACACGGTCGGCAACCCGCAGTCGATCGACGGGACGACGGGCTCGCTCGTCGGCGACAACTTCTACCGCTTCTTCAGCGCTCTGGCGGGCAACGGGATCATCGGCGGGTCGATCGACTGGCAGACGCCGTACGCGCAGATCCAGGGCTCCGGCGGCGGCTCGTTCGACGTCTACTCGTTCCAGGTCACGAGCGACATGCTGCATCCGACGGCGACCACCGCTTCGACCACCGGCTCCGTCGCCGCGACCGGCCCGTTCTATGTCAGCGCAACGCTCGTCCTGACCGGCACCGTCCATGCGGGCGACACCTGGACGCTTGGCGTGCGCAACCACCAGTACACGCACCTCGCCGTCTACGGCGACTCGCTCCAGAGCGTGGCGGCGGACTTCGCCTCGCAGCTCAATGCGGTTCCGAACTTCACCGCCTCGGCCCTCGCCGGCGCCCTCACGATCGCGAACCCGAACGGCTTCAACCTCAACGGGACGACGCTGAACGGCGTCACTCAGAATGCCGTCGGCGCCGCGACCGTCACCCGCCAGACCACGCCGACCCTGGTTGGCTCCTCCACGCAGGCGACGTTCACGAGCGCGCAGGTCACGCTGGTCGGCACGCCGCACGCCGGCGAGTTCTGGACGATCAGGACCGGCACGGCAACCGCGTCCTTCGGCGTCGGATCGCCGGCCGCCGCGCTGTCGGCGATTGCGACGAGTCTCGCCGGACAGCTCACGACCGCCGGCTTCTCGGCCTCGGCGGTCGGCGACTCCGTGCAGTTCTCGAGCGGAACTCCGTTCGCGGTCACCTTCTCGATCGCCGGCGCGTCACCGACCGGCACCGCCGTCATCAGCGGCACGCCGGCGGCGGCGGACGCCACTGCGGTGCCGTTCACGCAGGCGCGGATCGACATTCCGTCCGCTGCGATCCGCCTGGGCGAGACCTGGACGGTCACGCTCACGGACGGCGCCGGCGGCACGCGCATCGGCAGCCACACCGTTGGCGCGAGCGACACCGCGATCACGCTTGCGGGCGCCCTCGCGACCGACCTGACCACGAACGGCGAGGCGGATGCCTCGAACGGCGGCACGGCGACGCTGACGATCAACCGCGCAGCCGGCTTCCGCGTCTCGATCGCAATCAGGCCGGCCGGCACCGCGCAGGTCGACCAGGTGACGTACTTCTCGCACACGATCGACCTCGGGACTGACTTCCACACGGCCGGCGACGTCTGGACGCTGACGTTGCGCGACGCATCGACGCTGGCAGTCATCACCTCTGCCAGCGCGACGTACCCCGGATCGCCGGATCTCGCAGGCGCGCTCGCCGCCGGCCTCGGCGCGACGCTCGTGCATGCCGTCGGCACCTCCGCTACGAGCCTGATCGTCACCCGCCTCGCCGTCGGCGACTTCACGGCCGAGGTCTCCGTGACGCCGTCCGGCAGCACGACTCAGGCGACGACGACCGGCAAGGCCTTCGCGATCACTCAGGTTGCGAATACGACCTACACGCTCACGATCGGCTCGTTTACGTACACGAGCACCGCGACGACCACGACGGCCGACATCGCGCAAGAGTTCGTCGACAACATGACGGCCAGCGGCGTGATCGCCCGGCGCCAGGGTTCGACCCTGCTGCTGATCGGCCCGAGCGCCTCGGTCTCCGCCAGCATGACCAGGGACGTTCTGTCGGCGGGTTCGACGCACACGGTCACCACCGTGACGGCGAACGACATCTACACGCGGATCCTCACCGGCTCCGGCGCCGGCACCTGGCACGTCACGCTGACGGGCGGCTCCGGCTCCGGCAGCGACCTCGCCTCGGCTTCCGTGGTGAGCGGCTACGTGACGGTTACGAGCGGCTCACTCGTCGCGATCACCGACCCGACCAACACAGCGTTCACGCCTTCGATCACCGTCGACGTGACGCCGATCGTCGCCGTTGCCACGACGCACACGGTCGAGTTAAGCGGCAACGCGAACCAGAACGACCAGTGGACGATCACGCGCACCGACGGCGCGGTGCACCCGTCCTCGAGCCACACCGTCGCGAGCTCCGAGAGCCCGATCGACGTCGCGCAGGCGCTCGTCTCGCCGTTTGCGACCGCGATCGGAACGAGCTTCCTCGTCTTCCGGAACGCGAGCACCTTCTTTGTTGTCCGCACGAGCAGCGCGTCGTTCGCGATCGGTACGTCTATCGCCCGCGATGCTGCTGCTGCTGTCGCCACGGTCAGCGGCACCGTCGCCCTCCGCTGGACGCAGGACGTCGAGCTCCAGCCGTCGAACGGCAACGCCCAGACCGGCGACGTCTGGACGCTGCACATCGGCGCGGCGCCGGCCTACCACGTCAACCCGCTCTCCGGCGCAGACGCCACGGCCATCGCCACCAGCTTCCTCAGCGGGCTCACGACCGTCCCGGTCGCGGGCCTCGCAACGCCCACGCGCACCCGCGCCGTCCTGCACCTGGCGAACGCCGACGGCACCCCGCTCGCGATCGCCGCAGTCGAGCAGTTCCGCCCGGTCGCCTCCACCCTCGGCGCCAACACCGGCGACGGGCGCGACCACTTCACGAAGGCCGTCTTCACGCTGGCAGGCGACTGGGTCACGGCCGAGACGTGGACGATCACGGTCGACGGCGTTCAGTACAGCTACACGGTGCCCCACACCGACGCCTCGCAGGCCTCGATCCGCAACACCGCCACGATCGCCGCGGCGCTCGTCGCCGCAATCAACGGCGCGCCGACCAGCAACCCGGTGACCGCGAGCGCTGTCGGGTCCGTCATCACGATCCAGGACAACGACTTTGCGACGGGCGGCACCGACCCGTTCGTCTACGACATCACGCGCGGCGGCGGCACGACGACCGGCGTGTTCCGTGACGCGAACGCCCCGACGATCACCGGCAGCATCGAGCTCCCGGTCGTCCTGCCGTTCTACCAGGGTCTCGTCGACCGCTTCCCGTTCCTCCGCCCGTACTTCCAGACGCTCGACCGCCTCGGTTTCACGGCGACGCCGATGCTCGAGCTCTACGACAACGCGAACGTGCTGATCGCGACGAGCCGCTGCACGATCAACACGATTTTGCGTCGCCGCGACTGCACCTCGGACGCGAACCCGGGCGTGACGACGCGGGATCCGTTCATTGAGTACAACTTCGGCGCGGTCGGCACCTACAAGGTCAGGGTCGGCTCGTACGTCACTTGGAACGCGTTCACCGACCTGCTCCTCGTCCCGAACCACTTCCAGACGAATGGCGTCCAGCAGATCGCCGCCGGCCAGGACTACTCGCTCTTCGTGTCGCTTCAGCGGCACCCGACGAACGACGCCGCGATCTCGCTCGTCGGCCAGCAGGTCCGCGTCGTTTCCGGCAGGGGAACGGGCCAGATCGCGGTCATCACCGCCTACGACCCGGAGACCGGGAAGTACACGCTCGACCGTCAGTGGTCGACCGTTCCGAATTCGACGAGCAAGTACGTCGTCGAGAAGAGCATGGTTGGGACGACCTATGACCCACAGGTCTCCCCGGTCACCGACACCTACGACGTCGTGCTCACGAGCGCGCCGACGCAGGACGTCATCGTCGCGGTCGTGCCGCAGCCGACACTGACCTACAACTCGGCTGAGGCGTTCAACCCGGCGGCGAACTACGGCCAGAACAACAACGTCCAGGTCCGCGTCCAGACCAAGCGGACGACCTTCCTGCTCGCGGGCATCCCGACCGGCGGCGAGACGTGGACGATCCTGCTGAACGACCACGCGTACTCGGTGCCCGTGACGACCGGCGAGTCGCTCGCCGCCGTCGCCCTGGCGCTGAAGAACGCGATCAACGGTGCCGACTACACCGCGGCGCTCGACCCGAGCAACCCACTGGCGATCATCGTGACGAGCATCACGCCGTTCTATTCGGCCTTCCAGATCGCGCAGGACACGAACGGCACTGCGACCGTCACCTCGGGCGGCGCGTCCGCGTCACTCGCCCTGTCCGGCACGCCGAACGTGAACGAGACCTGGACACTGAAGCTCGACGGGACGGCCTACAGCTACACGGTGCAGGCGGGTAACACGCTTGCGACCGTCGCTGCAGCGCTCCGCGCCCTGCCGCCGACGGGCACCTACATCGTCACGCTTGCCGGCACGACGCTCGGCGTCACCCGCGTCGACGGCAAGGCGCTCATGGCGGTACTCGGCGTCTCGACGCTCGGTGCGGCGCCGGCGACCGTCACCGCGACGAGCATCTCCGTCGGGCTCGGCGGCACGCCGACCGTCGGCGAGACCTGGACGCTCACCATCAACGGCTCGTCCGCCGCTAACTACACGGCCGATTGGGGCGACGACCTCGCCGCGATCGCGACGCGCCTCGGCGGGCTCGTGTCCACGCCGTATGTGGCAGTCGTCGTCGGCCGCGTCATCACCCTTAGCCGCGCTGACGGCACCGCGCTGAACGCATCGTTCTCGATCTCGAACGACAGCCACGGCGGCGCGATCGTCACGCCGCAGCTCGTCTTCACGACGGCCAACTGGAACGTCAAGCAGACGGTCAAGGTCCAGGCGCTCGCCGACAACGTCGTCGACGGCCACGACGCCCTCGTCTTCCCGCCGTTCGACAACCGGGTCAACGAGATCCGCGGCCCGATCATCATCAACGGCGGCGAGGACGTGAGCCGCGAGCCGTACCTGAACAACCCGTTCCTGCTCCCGGGCGAGACGAACCGGCCGCTCTTCGACGGCACGCTCTCGGCCGCGCCGGGCGCCGACAGCAACGGCCACGCGACGATCACCGACGTCCATGCGACCCATGTGAACGCCACCACGGGCGAGCGCCCCGGTTTCGACCCGCGCATGAACGACTTCGCGTTTACGACCCAGTTCCTGACCGGCTCGGCGACGAACGTCACGCTTGACGTCGACTCCGTCTCCAAGGACATCCTTTCGATTGCCAAAGGCACGGCGTTCCCGGTCGGCCTCACGCTCGTCAACGGCCAAGGCGCCTCGGCGGAGTTCTTCGGCACGCCGAACCAGTCGCAGGTCGCGAGCCTCTCGTGGAAGCAGGCGACGATCGCGTTCACCGGCTCCCTGAGCAGGGCCGACACGTGGAACCTCACGATTGGCGGCCACCTGTACACGGCTTCCGCGCCGAGCGATCACGGCGACGTGGCCGCGCACCTGGCGCAGCTCTTCGCCGCACAGATCCGCGCCGACGGCCTCTACAACGTCGAAGTTCGCGTCGGGCTCCTCGGCGACAGCCGCCTGCTGCTCTCGCGCATCAACGGAGCCGCGTTCAGCGTTGCGTTCGCCACCGTCCCGGGTCCGGCCTCGAACGGCGACGGCGCCGTCCTCGTCAGCGGCACGCCGATGAACGTCGCGGCTGCGAACTGGACGATGGCCTCCTACCGGTTCTCAGGCCCGATCGTCGCCGGCCAGACGTGGGCGCTGACGGTCAACGGCACGCTGCTGAGCTACACGACGACCGCGACTGACACGATCGCCTCGCTGACGTCTGCCTTCGTCCAGCTGATCAACGGCTCGCTCACGGCCTTCGCGCCGCTTGTCTCC
The DNA here is from genome assembly GCA_031394165.1 of Actinomycetes bacterium. GTDB lineage: Bacteria > Actinomycetota > Thermoleophilia > Gaiellales > Gaiellaceae > Palsa-739. The sequence continues at coordinate 1,121 of JANMWV010000426.1, read as the reverse complement.
GGCAGTCGGGTCACGTTCAAGACCGGCTGGCCGACGACCGCGATCGGTACCGAGACACAGCCGGCCCAGGGCGACCAGTACTACGTCGCGCCGCTGAACCTCAACACGCGCGTGATCGAGGCCGACCAAGTCGACACGCTCAACGTCTTCAACAGCAACAGCCCGTCGAACGACGTCGGCACGCTGACGGAGACGCAGCTGACCGGCCTCGGCATGGGTGGGGACACCGCGATCGCCGGCGAGACGATCCGTGGCGGCATCACCTACGGCAACCTCGAGGCGCTCAACGTCTATCTCGGCACTGGCAACGACAACTTCACGGTCGTGAGCACGCACGACGGCTCGACGTCGATCTACGGCGGCGACGGTAATGACACGGTCGCCGTCAAGACGATCGGCGGCCACACCCTGATCGACACCGGCAATGGCGCCGACACCGTCAACGTCGGACGCCTCGGTCTCGTCAACCAGATCTCCGGCCTGCTGACGATCGACACCGGCGCGGGCAGCGACACCGTCAACGTCGACAACTTGGCTGCAGCCGACAACAGCGTCGCCACGCTGACCGCCTCGACCCTCACCGGCCTTTCGATGCCGACCGTCGGCGGCGAGCAGACGCTGTTCATCCGCGCTGCGTCCGGCACCTACCTCCTCTCGGCGCTCGGCTTCGGCACGACCGCCCCGCTCGCCTTTAACCTGACCGGAGCGCAGCTCGCGGCCGCGCTCGGCAGCTTCTTCGGCGTCGGCGGCGACATCTCGGTCGACGAAGCCCGCACGACGAAGGACGTCACCTACACGATCATCTTCACGGGCGTCCACGCCGGAATCGCGTACCCGCAGCTCCAGTGGGCCGAGAACATCCACACGACCGGTCTCGTCCCGTCGCCGGATGCGTCGCCCGACGTGACGACCGCAGTCGTCCACACAGGCACGACGACGCCCGACCGGAACACGCTCCAGACGATCTCGGTCAGCGCCACCGGCGGCTCGTACGTCCTCCACTTCGTTCTCCCGAACAACGAGGGACGGCTCCAGGACGTCGTTACCGGCCGCATCCTCTGGAACGCGACCGCAGCGGATCTCTACTCGGCACTGAACGCAGTCCTGAATCCGAACAACAC
>JANMWV010000424.1:0-6638 GCA_031394165.1 Actinomycetes bacterium | reverse complement strand
ACGTGCTCACCATCAGCAACGCCGGCCCCGAGGCCGCGCACGGCCTGGCCGTCCATGACGTGTTGAGTGGGCCGGGCACGATCACGCTTGCCTTCTGGACGGATGTTGGTGGCGGCTGTTCCTGGTCGGCGACGGTGCTGGTCTGCACCAGCTCGGCGGTGCTGGCGGCCGGCGCGTTCGTGCACATCAACGTCGGGGTGCACGCCGACGCGGCCGGCACGATCACCGACACCGCAACCGCTTCGGCGACCGGCTCCAACACCGCCGACGCGAGCGCCACAACGAACGTGGCGCCGGTACCGATCGCGTCGGCTCCGGACCTGATGGCTGCCGACGACTCGGGCCTCTCGAACAGCGACAACGTGACCAACGTCGCGGCACCGCGGTTCTCGGTGCACGGCTCGCCGCTGCTCCGGATCGCCCTGCTCGAGGCGCTGTTCGAGCTCGGGTCGTCGTACGCCGACACGCTCGGTGATGCGCTCATTCAGCTCACGAGTCTGCTCGGCGACGGCGTGCACTCGGTTTACGCGCAGCAGTACGCGCCGAACGGCACCCCGAGCGCTCCATCCGCGGCGCTCGTCGTGACCATCGATACGGTCGCCCCCGACGCGCCCCTGCTGGATCTGCTGGCCACACAGGACACGGGCCTGAGCTCGAGCGACGACATCACCAACAGCCACGTGATCGACCTGGCCGGCAGCTCGAGCGAGCCCTTGTGGGCCGCCCAGATCCACAGCTCGCTGACCGGTGGCGTGATCACCCACCTGATCAACGGCGCCAGCAGCGACTGGGCCTTCCACTTCTGCCCCGCCGGCTGCGACGCCTTCCTCGCCGAAGGCACCCGCACCCTCGACGCCCACCTCTGGGACGTCGCCGGCAACCAGTCCGCGCCCGGCCTGCTCACCGTCACCACCGACTACACCGCCCCCGACGCGCCGACCGTCGCGCTCGACCCTGCCTCGGACAGCGGCATGAGCAACAGCGACTACATCACCAACGTCACGGCACCGCACATCGTCGTCACGGGCGAGGCCGGGGCGTCGCAGGCGATCTCCCTGAACGGGACGCTCTACACGGGCACTCCGCTCGCGGACGGTGTGTATTCGATCACCGCGACGCTAACCGACCTGGCCGGCAATACCTCCGCCGCAGGCGCGGCGCCGCTACAGCTCATGATCGACACCAGCGGGCCGACCGGTGACTTCACGCCGGCCGGAATCACGATCAACAGTCAGCTCGCGACGAGCACCCCCAACGAGAGCGTGGTGCTCAATTTCAGCGACAACAGCGCGCCCGCGGAGGTCGCGTTCTCGACCGACGGCGGCGCAACCTACAGCGCGTTCACCGCCTACCTGCCGCACATGGTCGTGCTGCTGTCGCACGGCGACGGCCTCTACAGCATCGTCGCGATCGTCCGTGACCTCGCCGGCAACGCCTCTACACCCGTCTCGCACGCCGTCCGCCTCGACACGACCGGGCCGGCCGTCACGATCACCTCGCCGGGTACGAGCGTCGACGTCGGCACGATGGTCACCTTCCGGTACACCGCCTCGGACGTCGACAACGTGGCCACGCAGAGCGCGACACTCGACGGAGCCGCGATTGCCAACGGCTCCTCGATCGACACCGACACGCTGGCCGCCGGCCTCGGCCACACGATCATCGTCACCGCGACGGACGGCCTCGGCAACAGGACGACCGTCACGCTCATCTTCCAGGTGCACGCGACGATCGGCGGGCTCAAGAACGCCGTCGTCGACGGCGTCCGCCGCGGCCAGATCGCAATCCAGATGCAGACGCCGCTCCTGGCGAAGCTGACAGCCGCCGGCTCGGCGATCGCGGCCGCCAACTACCCGCTGGCGAGATCGTCTCTCCAAGATTTCATCAATCTTGTATCGGCGCAGACGGGAAAGAAGATCGACCGCGCCTACGCGACCCTGCTGATCGGGTGGGCGCAGGACCTGATCGCACGCCTGCCGTAGCGATCGCGGCGAGCTCCGGCGTAGATCAGAAGTAGAACTGCGACCAGGCCGTCCACCAGTCGTCGGCGGTGGACGTGAGCGTGAGGTCGTTCACCTGCTCGACGCCGCGGCGGTTGCGGTATTCGACGAGCCGGTCGGTCGAGGTGAACTCGATGCGGATCTCGCACGGGCGGCCGGGGTCGTACGGCTTCACGGCCGCGAGATCCTTCAGCGCGCTCTTCGCGCCGGCTTCGATCAGCTCGCGTGCCGTCTGCGCGGTCTTCGAGCGCGCGCTGTAGCGACCCAGGCCGATCTTCACCTCGACCGTCGTGAGCGCGTCGCCCAGCAACGCGCGCGCCTCCGCGCAGGTCGCGCGGTCACCGGTGACCATGAGCACCGGGCAGCCCCAGTTGCCGCACAGCGCTGCGTTGATCCCCGTCTCGCCGACCGAGACGCCGTTGAACTGTAGGTCGCGCCAGCCCTGGCCCGACACCGTGTGCGACAACACGCCGTCGGGTGTTCCCGCCTTCGCGTGCATGCCGACGAACAGCGCAGCGTCGCAACCCTCTTCGAGAAACGCCGTGTACTCCGTCCACTCGTTCTGGACGACGAACTCGCAGTCGGGATCGAGCAGCTCGGGAAGCAGCGAGTTGAACGTGTAGTCGCCGCCGGCGCCGTGGCAATCCATCACGACGATCTCCTTCGCGCCGGCCTTCTTCGCCCCACGCACCGCCGCGTTGATCTCCTCGGTGTAGAGCCTGCGCGCCTCGTGGTAGAGCGGCTCGGGGCCGCCGGTGGTCTGGGCCCATTTGACGACGCCGGCGACGCCCTCGATGTCGCTGATGATGTGGACGCGCACGGCGGCAGACTACTCTCCTCCTGTGGACACCGGGCTCGCAGGCAAGCGCGTCGTCGTCACCGGCGCTTCGGGCGGCATCGGGTCGGCGTGCGCGCGTGCGTTCGCCGCCGAGGGAGCGCGCGTGGTCGTGCACTACTACCACGGCCGGGAGCGCGCGGACGCATTGGTCGCAGAGCTCGAAGGCGCCGTCGCAATCGGCGCGGATCTCACCGTCGAGGCCGAGGTCGATGCGTTGTTCGCGCAGGCGCGCGAGCAGCTCGGCGGCGTCGACGTGTGCGTTGCGAACGCCGGCGTGTGGCCGAGCGCCGACGAGGGCGTCTGGGAGCTGTCGCTCGCGCGCTGGGAGGAGACACTGCGCGCGAACCTCACGGCGACCTTCCTCACGTCGCGCGCGTTCCTGCGCGAGGTCGAGCGCAACGGTCACGGCAACCTCATCCTCGTCGGCTCGACGGCCGGGCGCTTCGGTGAGGCGGGGCACGCCGATTACGCCGCCGCGAAGTCGGCGATCCAGGGTGGCCTCCTGCTCAGCCTGAAGAACGAGATCGTGCGCATCGCGCCGCTCGGGCGCGTCAACGCGGTGGCGCCCGGCTGGACGTACTCGCCGATGACGCGCGGCTCGCTCGACCCGGCGGTCGTCGAGCGCGTCACCCGCACGATGGCGCTGCGCAAGGTTGCTTCGGCAGACGACATCGCGCGCGCCGTCGTCGTGCTCGCGTCCGACGAGCTGTCCGGCCACGTCACCGGCGAGCTCGTCACGGTGGCAGGCGGCATGGAAGGCCGCACGCTGCACGGCTGACGGACAAACGAAAGGCGGCGCCTTGCGGCACCGCCTTGAATCTCCAGCCGCAGGAAAGATTGCCGTCAGTCCCCAGCAGGAGTTCCTGCTCCGTATCGGCGCGCAGGCCGCGCGACTTGAATCGTGAAGCAGCCGGGTCAACCGCAGGACGAGGGATCGGTGAAGCCGACGCGCGACTCGATACTCCCTCTGCAACCGTGAGAGGCCCCGATGCGGCGGGGGCCGCTCCGGAAGCTTCCGAGGACTGAGAGCGCGGGCTGGCGGCGGCCCCGCTCTCTGTCCTCGGATACCCGTGTGGACACACGCCTAGACTGGCCCGCATGACCAGGTTTCTCGAACGGCTGACGAACGGCACGCCGATCGTCGCGGACGGCGGTATGGGCGCGCTGCTCGCGAGCGCCGTCTCGCGGCTGCGCTGCCCGGAGGAGGCGAACCTGCGCGCGCCGGAGAGCGTGATCGACGTGCACCTCGGCTACATCCGTGCCGGCGCCGATCTGATCGAGACGAACACCTTCGGGGCGAACCGGCCGAAGCTCGCACAGCACTTCCTCGAGGACGAGTTCGAGGCGATCAACAGCGCAGGCGTGCGGCTCGCGCGCGAGGCCCGCGAGGTGTCGGGCCGCGACGTCTTCATCGCCGGCTCGATCGGGCCGCTCGGCGACGTGGAGCTGCGCGACGTCGAGCCCGCCGCGCTCTACGCCGAGCAGGCGGGTGTGCTCGAGGGGCGCGGCGTCGACCTCTTCATGGTCGAGACCTTCTTCGACTTGCGCGACCTCGAGACGGTGATCGCGGCGATCCGCACCGTCTCGTCGCTGCCGATCGTGGCGCTGATGACGTTCGACCGCGACGGCGAGACGCTTGCCGGCGTGTCGGCGCAGGCTGCGGGCGAGCGGCTGCGCACACTCGGGCTCGCCGCGTACGGCGCGAATCACGGCGCCGGGCCTGCGGCGGCGCTCGGCGCGCTCGCCGAGATGCGCTCCGAGGGGCAGGTGCTCGCGGCGTTGCCGAACGTGGGGCTCGCGAGCATGTCGGGCCAGCGCATCGTCTTCCCGCATGCAACGCCGGCGTACTTCGGCGAGTTCGCCGCGCAGGCGCGGGCGCTCGGCGCCGGGATCATCGGCGGCTGCTGCGGCACGACGCCGGCACAGATCGCCGCGATCCGCGCCGCGGTCGACGAGAATCTCGCGCCGTCCGGGTCGGTACAGGTGCGCGAGCGCGCGCTCGCCGCAGAGCCGACGCCTGCGAGCGAGCGCACCGAGCTCGCGCGCCTGCTCGACGAGGGAACGTTCGTCGTCTCGGTGCAGGTCGACCCGCCTCTGGGCGCGAACGCGGAGTCGCTGCTTGCGACGGCGCGCGCGGTGCGGGAGTCGAACAAGGCGCAGTTCGTCGACGTGAACGACAACCCGCGCGCGCGTGCCCGCATGAGCGGGATCATGGCGTCGGTCGCGATCGAGCGCTACACGGGCGTCGAGACGATCCCGCACCTGACGCCGCGCGACATGACGATCGCCGGGCTCGAGTCGATCCTGCTCGGCTCGCATGCGGAAGGCGTGCGCAATATTCTCGCGGTCACCGGCGACCCGCCCGAGTCGGGCGACTACCCCGGCACGCACGGCGTCTACGACTTCGACTCGATCGGTCTCGTCGACCTGATGGCGCGGCTCAACCGCGGCGAGGACTTCCATGGGCGCGCGATCGACGCGCCGACGTCGTTCTTCCCCGGCGTCGCGGTGAACCCGACGGCAGACGATCTCGGCCTCGAGGTCGAACGCTTCCACCAGAAGGTCGCGGCGGGCGCGCGTTACGCGATGACGCAGCTGCTCTTCGACCTCGAGCTGCTCGACGCGTTCCGGCAGCGCATCGGCGGCGCGTGGCCGATTCCGGTGCTCGTCGGCGTCTGGCCGATCCGCACGTACGAGACGCTCGTGCGGATGCACAACGAGATGCCGGGACTCGTCGTCCCCGAGCACGTGCTCGAGCGGTACCGTGTCGCCGGTCCGGCTGCGCGCGACGTTGGGCTCGCACTCGGGCACGAGCTGATCGAGGGTGCGCGCGCCGTCGCGCAGGGGGTCTACGTGATGGCGCCGTTCAAGCAGCCGATGAACGTCGTCGAGCTGCTGCCCGAGCTGAGAAGCGCTCAGCCGGCGCAGTCGCCGGTCGAGACCGGCGGCTGACGCACACCGTCGAGCGCGTGCACGACGATCGAGCGGGGCACGCCGTAGCCGCTCTTCGCGCCGATGCGCGCGGCGAAGATCGTCGAGCGGACGAAGCCTGAGGCGTCGACCGCGGGCCCGCCCGAGTTGCCGTGGCGTACGCGGCCGGCGACGGCGGTGATCGTGCGCGGCACCGGCCCGTGTCCGTACGCGTCCTGCGTGATCACGATTGCGGTGCGGCCGATCCGGCCGGGCGTGACGCGTAGGGAGCCGTTCTGCGGATAGCCGAGGATGGCCACCGAGGTGCCGGGCACCGGGTCGCCGCTTCGCAGCGGCGCGACGGCCGGGGCGTTGTGCACGCGCAGCACGGCGACGTCGTTCCGTGAATCGAACGCGACGACGTCCGCGTCGTAGCGGCGGCCCGCATGTCCGGGGATCTGCACCGATGTGCTGTGCTCGCCGGCGACGACGTGTGCTGCGGTGACGACGAGGGTGCGCGACGCGAACCAGCCGCTGCCCTCGACGCCGACGCCGCACGCGCTGCCGAGGATCTTCACGACCGAGCCGAACGCCTTGCGCACGCCTGGCTTCTTCGCGATCGCTGGGCTCGGTGGAGCGCTCGGCGCGGCGGGCCCCGCGATCGACGGGAACGGGTCGATGCGGCCGAGGAGACCGAGCAGCCGGCTCGGCGACACCTGCTCGTCGAGGCGACGGACGATCGTCGAGCGCTGCACCTCGCGGCGGAGCCTCGTTTGGCCGGGGACGAGCAGCGCGGTCGCGCCGAGCACCCAGACGAGCGCGACGCCGGCGGCCGCGCCCACCGCGAGGCCGCCGAAGGAGTCGACGAACCGGAACGGCGTCAGCTTCAG
>JANMWV010000389.1:0-2838 GCA_031394165.1 Actinomycetes bacterium | reverse complement strand
CGCCCGAAGATCGCGCCCGCGATGCCGGCGAGCGCGGCCGGGATTGCGACCGCCCGCTCGGCGGCCGCCGCGTGGAACGCCTCGTGCGCCGGAATCTGCCGGACGATGAGAATCGAGACGCCGTTCAGTGCGTAGTGCCAGCCAACGAGGCCGGTCGCGAGCACGAGCCCGGCGGTGAGCCGCTCGGCTCCCGACCACGCGGCGATCAGCGCGAGCAGCACTGCAGCGATCGTCCAGACTCCGAGAAAGGGCAGCAACGGCACGCTCGCCTTGTGCGAGAGCTCGTCGAGCGCGAGTGCGTCGCGCATGAGCGGACCGGGAAGCGACGTGTGTGCGCGCGCGATGTAGAGCCACCCGGTCGCGGCGACGAGAACCGCGAGCGAGAGCACGAGCGCCGTGACCGTGCGGACGGCCCTAGCCATGGCCGAGCTTTGCCGCGGCCGCGAGATAGGCCGGGCGCGCCAGGTTGCGCCAGATCCCCCACGTGTGCCCGCCGAAGACCTGGAAGTAGCGGTGCGCGATGCGGGCGCGCGTGAGCTCGCGCGCGAACGCGGCGTTCTGCCGGCGGAAGCGGTCGGTCGAGCCCGAGTAGAACCAGAAGTACGTCTGCTGCCTGCGCAGCAGCGGTGCAACCCGCCGCAGCAGGAGACGCGGGTCGTTCGCGGCGAGCAACTGGAGGTGCTTGCCGAAGAGCGAGCGCAGCGGATCGGGGCGCTGGTAGCCCGACCAGCTCTCGACGACCGAGAACTCGCGCGGATGCTGCAATGCGATGTTGATCGCGCCGTACCCGCCTTCGGAGAGCCCGGCGATCCCGCGTCCCGCCGCGGAGCGGATCGTGCGGTAGCGCGCGTCGACCGCCGAGACGAGGTCGTGCGCGACGAACGACGCCCAGCGCTCGTGCGGCGAGACGCCGTTCGCCCACTCCTTGTCCGTGAACGTCCCCGTCGAGCCGAACGGCATCACGAGGATCAACGGTTTCGCGCGTCGCGTCGTCAGAACGTCGTCGACGATTCCCATCTGCACGGTCTCGAGGAACGCGAGCGGACGGCCGGGGAAGCCGTGCAGGAGGTAGAGCACGGCGTAGCGCCGATGCGGATGCAGGTCGTAGCCCGACGGCAGGTAGACGTACGCCTCCTGGTTGCGCCCGCCGAGCGCACGGCTGTGCACGAGCAGCCGCTGGAGCGTGCCCGGCCGCGTGACGAAGGCCGGCTCGCGCGGCGGCGGAAAGCCCCGGTAGCGCAGGAAGTTGTCGACGTAGCCGCGTGTGCCGTAGAGGCCGACGACGAGGAAGAGAGCCAGGGCCGCGGCAAGGGCCGCCGGCGCCGGAGTCAGACGACCCAGCCGAGCAGCGGTCATGTCGCGTACGGTAGGCCCGGTACCCTGAAACGCACCTTGCCGTCAGCCGCCAAACGATTCGGCGTCGCGGCGCTCACGTGCGCCGCCGTCCTCTCCACCCTGGGCTTCCGGGGCGCCGGCACGCCGCCGCGCGAGCAGGACAACGAGCTCCTGTCGCAGGCGATCGCCGGCAGCCTGCACTTCGTCGCGTACCTGCCGCAGGGCTACGACCAGGGCACGGCGCGGTATCCCGTCGTCTATCTCCTGCACGGGCTCCCGGCGGGCAGCAGCGGCTACCGCGGGGTCGGCTTCGTCGAGCAGGCACTCGACGCGAGCGGCAGGCCCGCGATCCTCGTCGCGCCGCAGGGCTCGACGGACGGCAAGACCGATCCCGAGTACCTCGACGCAGGCCCGGGCAACCGCTGGGACACGGCGATCACGAACGAGCTCGTGCGGGTGGTGGACACGCGTTTCCGCACGATTGCCTCGCGGTCGGGCCGCGCGCTCGTCGGCGTCTCGGCGGGCGGCTACGGCGCGATGCACCTCGCGCTCGCGCATCTCGACCAGTTCGCCGTGGTCGAGTCGTGGAGCGGCTACTTCCATCCCACCGACCCGACCGGCACGAAGCCGCTCGACCTCGGCTCGAAGGCCGCGAACGACCGCGCCGACGTGCACCGGCAGCTGCAGGCGAGCCGGAGCCGCCTGAAGGCGCTGGGGACGTTCATCGCGTTCTACGTCGGGCGCGACGACACGCGCTTCGCCGCGGAGAACCAGCAGCTGAACCAGGAGCTCTCGCGGGCCGGGATCCCGCACGTCTTCCGCATCTACGCCGGTGGCCACGACCAGAAGCTCTGGCAGCAGTACGCGGCGCCGTGGCTCCTCCTCGCACTCGGGCATCTGGCTCCCGCGAGCGGCTAGTACGATTGAGGCGTGGCGACCACCTCGAAGCAGACGACGCTCGACCCACGCGACTTCCTCGCGGTCGACGCGCTGCTCGACGACGAGGAGCGGGCGATCCGCGACACGGTGCGCCAGTTCGTGCGCGACCGGATCGTCCCTCATGTCGGCGAGTGGTTCGAGCAGGGGATCCTGCCTGCCGAGCTCGTGCCGGAGATCGGCCGGCTCGGCCTCTTCGGCATGCACCTCGAGGGCTACGGCCTCCCGGGTGCAAGCGCCGTCGCGTACGGGCTCGCGTGCATGGAGCTCGAAGCGGGCGACTCCGGCGTCCGCAGCCTCGTGTCGGTGCAGGGCTCACTCGCGATGTTCGCGATCTGGCGCTGGGGCTCGGAGGAGCAGAAACAGCGCTGGCTGCTGCCGATGCACGAGGGCGCGGCGATCGGCTGCTTCGGCCTGACCGAGCCCGACGCAGGCTCCGACCCCGGCTCGATGCGCACGCACGCGAAGCGCGACGTGTCCGACTTGATCCTCTACGGCTCTAAGATGTGGATCACGATCGGCACGGTCGCCGACGTCTCCGTCGTGTGGGCGCGCACCGACGAGGGA
>JANMWV010000372.1:0-4634 GCA_031394165.1 Actinomycetes bacterium | reverse complement strand
GCGGCGCTGGCGGACGAGGTCGGCGTGATCGTCGACGGACAGCTGCGACAGCTCGGCGCGCCGGCCGAGCTCGTCGCCGGGCCCCGCGATGCGTTCGTGGCATCGTTCACCGGCGCCAACCTCCTGCACGGCACCGCACGGCGGACTGGAGAGGACCTCACCGAGGTGCGGCTCGCGGGCGGCGAGCAGCTCTTCTCCACCGATCCGGGTGACGGCGAGGTGGGCGTCGTCGTCTACCCGTGGGAGATTTCGGTGTCGCGGTCGCACCTGGACGACTCGGCGCTCAACGTCGTGCGCGGCGAGGTCGGCTCGCTCGTGGAGATCGCCAACCGCGTCCGGGTGCGCATCGGCCCGGTGACGGCGGAGATCACCGCGTCGTCGGCGGAGCGGCTGGAGCTCGAGCGCGGCGGCGTCGTCTACGCGACCTTCAAGGCGACGGGGACGCGACTGGTGCCGCTTCAGAAGCTCTAGAGGTTCTCAGCGAGAGCGACCCTCGGGGTAGAGCGCGCCGCCGCAGTTCGATCCCGCGCGACGATGGACTTCTTTGCTTGCCTGGCGGATACTGGAGCCCGGATTCCACGGGGAGATTGAGGGGAGAGACATGAAACGCTGGGTCGTCTTTGCAATGATCATCGCCGTATGCGTGTCGCTTGCGGCCGCGTACGCCTTCTCGAGTCGCGGTTCCACGACCGCGGCGCCGGCGGCGCCGAAGTCGGCAGCCGTCGGCATCAAGGTGCACGGCCGCTGGGTGGTCGAGGTGCGCACACCGAGCGGACGGCTCGTAACGCGGCGGAGGTTCGAGAACGCGCTGACACCGTTCGGGGCCGAGACGCTGGCCGGCCTGCTCAACGGCGACTGGACCGTAGCCAGCTGGGGCATCGGACTCGGTGGGGGATTCACGAACGGCGGCATCACCAACGCGACGACCTCGCGAAGCGGCGGCGCGTTCATCGTGAGCGGGTCGACCATCGCAAACGCCGACCTGACGATCAACGACGTCCAGACCGTTGCGGGTCGCAGCGGCGGCCAAGGGTTCTCGACGATCACGTTCAAGGCGTTGGTACCGGCGGTTCAAGTGTTGAACGGCCAGCAGGTACTCGCAAGAGTCACGATCACGTTCTCGTAGAGCGGACGTCGCCCCGGCGATGCTCAGGAAGGTGGCAGCCGGCACGGCGCTTGGCGTTGCCATGCTCGCACTCGGCTCTGTGGCCGGCGCGCAGCACTCCGTAACGAGCACTCTGCCGGCGGTCACGGTCGATGCAGCCGAGGGTGTCGCTGTCAGCGACAACCCGCTGCCCTCCCCGCCGGCCGACGCGGGCGTCGGCGAGGCCGTCACGGCCGCCGATCAGATCGGCGTCTTCCCGCCGACCAACGCGGGCGTCGACGAGGCGGTCAGAGCCAGCGACCTGATCGGCGTCTTCCCGCCGACCAACGCGAACGTCGACGAGGCGGTGACGGCCAGAGACCAGGTCGGCGTCTTCCCACCGGTCGACGCGTCGGTCGCCGAGGCGGTCGTCGCCGACGACCGTGTGATCGTCGCTCCCTCGGCCCTCGTGAACGTGGGCGAGACCATCGGCGTCACGGACAACGCGGTCGCAGTTCCGCCGGTCGTTGCGAACGCGTCCGAGCCGGTTGGGGTGACCGACACCGTCGGCGTCGCACTCAATTCCGCTCCGAGCGCGAACGCGGGCGGCCCGTACGTGGTGGACGAGGGGCGAACCGTCCGACTGAACGGGACCGGCATCGATCCCGAAGGCGGGCCGCTGACGTTCCGGTGGTCTCCCTCGACGCACCTCGACGACCCGACGTCTTCGCAGCCGACCTATTCGGCACCCGACGACAGCTCCGAGACGCTCACACTGACGACGACCGACGAGCACGGGCTCACAGGCTCGTCGACCGCCCTCGTCACCGTGCGCAATGTCGCCCCGGTGCTGACCGTCGGCGGTGACGCCGAGTTGCCCGCGGGCTCCGCTCTTTTCCGCGCGGTCAGCTTCACCGACCCGGGCGCCGACACGTGGAGCGGCAGCGTCGACTTCGGCGACGGCAGCGGCTCCCAGCCACTGTCGGTGCCCTCGCGGACGTTCGTCCTGTCCCATGTGTATGCGATCCCGGGAACCTTCACCGTTCGCGTCTCCATCTCGGACGACGACGGCGGAAGCGGCTCCGCATCGTTCGTCGTGCACGTGCTGAACACGGCGCCGCGGGTGTCGGCGGGTGGCGACATCACGCTGGACGAGGGCGCAACGCTCGCGCGAACCGGCACCATCACGGACACGCCGGACACGTGGAGCGGAACCGTGGATTACGGCGACGGCGGCGGGGCCGGGCCGCTGACCGTCAGTGGCTCCTCGTTCTCCCTCACGCACGTCTACCGCGACAACGGCGACTACGCCGTCCGCGTCACCGTCTCCGACGCCGAGGGTGCGACCGGAACGGCCGGCTTCACCGCGCACGTCCGCAACGTCGCGCCGATCGTAGGCGCAATCGCCGGCGCCCCTGCGGATGCGGTCCGAGTGGGAGCCACGGTCACCCTCCACGCGTCGTTCACCGATCCTGGATCGCTCGATACGCACACTTCCGCTTGGCGCTGGGGCGACGGCTCGATGTCAGCGGGCACGGTCGCGTCGGGCGGAACGTCGGCGACCCATGCGTACACAGCGCCGGGGGTCTACTCCGTGACCGTCTCCGTTACGGACGATGACGGCGGCGTCGGCATCTCTCCGGCCGCAACGGTGCTCGTCTACAACCCGCAGGCGGGAAGCGTGGTCGGCGGAGGGACACTCGCCGGGCCGGCCGCCTTCGCCATTGCGGTGCGGAACAGTGGCGGTACGACGCGCGGGACGGTCCAGCTCGTGGTTTGGCGCGGCCTCTTGTTCCACGCAGACTCGGTCGACTGGCTCGTCACCTCTCACGGTTGTGCGCTCACGGCTGGACACGGGCGGCTCGACGGCCGTTCCGGGTTCTCCTTCGGGGTGATCGCCGTCCAGACTGCGGGAAGCGATCGGTTCCGAATCCGCATCTGGAACACGGCCACCGGCGCACCCGTGTTCGACACGAGCAGCGGCCCACTCTCCGACTGCACCACGGCCGGGCGAGTCTCCGCCGGCGGCGTGCTCGTACGCGACGGCTGAGAACGAATGAGGCCCCGTCTCCGGGGCCTCGGGTACTGCGTCTGTCTGGTCGGCTGTGTTGCTGTTACCAGCGAGAGCGACGACCGCGGCGGCTCGTATAGAGGAGCTTCGCGCGGGCCGTCTGCATGCCGGTGCTCTCAAACTGCTCCTTGTGCCCGGCGAGCATGGCGACGCGACTGACGTCGGCCTGCTGATCCGGGAGGACAAGGGTGCTGCCGCGACCCGCACGGCCGGCGCGACCGGTGCGGCCGACACGGTGCAGATAGCCCTTGTCGTCCTCCGGCGGGTCGAAGTTGATCACGTGCTCGATCGCCTCGAGGTCGAGACCGCGGGCTGCGACGTCGGTGGCGACGAGCGTCGTCACCTTGCCGCTGCGGAACTTCTCGAGGGCGCGCTCGCGCGCCGACTGCACCATGTCGCCGTGGAGGGCGATCGCGTTGATGTTCCGCCGGCTGAGCTTCTGCGCGAGGCGGTCCGCCCCACGCTTCGTGCGGACGAAGACGAGCGTGAGCCCGGGCTCCGCTTCGAGCAGCTCGACGAGCGTGTCGACCTTGCCGTCCTGCGTGACCGGGACGAAGCCGTGCTCGATGACGCCGTCCTCGTCGTTCGAGTAGCGCTGCGCCTCGAAGCGCGAGGCGTCCTGCGTGTACTCCTGCGCCAGCTCGCCGACCTCGCCGTCGAGCGTGGCGGAGAACAGCATCGTCTGGCGCTCGCGCGGCATGCGCCGGAGGATCCGCTCGACCTGCGGCTTGAAGCCCATGTCGAGCATCCGGTCTGCCTCGTCGAGCACGAGCACGTGGACGTTCTCGAGCGAGATCATCTTGCGCTCGACGAGGTCGTGCAGCCGGCCCGGCGTGGCGACGACGATGTGCGCGCCCTTGAGCTTCTTCGCCTGGCTCGGGATCGGAGCACCGCCGTAGGCGAGGCCCACCTTGACGCCCTTGGCCGTGGCGAACGACTCGATCTCCTCGGCGACCTGGAGCGCGAGCTCGCGGGTCGGCACGAGGACGAGCGAGGTCGGGGTCTTGTCGTCGAGGGACGTTCGCTCGACGAGCGGGATGCCGAAGCCGAGCGTCTTGCCCGAGCCCGTCGGCGCCTTCGCGAGGATGTCGCGGCCGTCGAGGGCGTCCGGAAGGACGAGGGTTTGGATACGGAACGGCTCGGTGATGCCGCGGGCTGCGAGCGCCTGCTCGACAGCCTCGCTCACGCCAAGGGCGCGAAACGTGTTAGTCATGATGAAGTTCGACTCCTTGATTTCGGATTCGAGAATCACCCACTCGAATCCGCTAAAGGAGGAACGAGAAGCTGATCTCACAGGACGACCCATTGCCGTCCGTGCAAACAGCGTAGCAGCACCAATCAGACGTCGTGGTGAATCTCCCCTGCACATACCGGAAAAGGGAGTCGATTCGCGGGCGGAGTGAGGGGGCGAAGGTCTTGAACGGCAGCGACGAAGGCATCGCCGCAGCATTTTGCGACATCGAAGACTTCGGCCGCGGC
>JANMWV010000417.1:0-3283 GCA_031394165.1 Actinomycetes bacterium | reverse complement strand
TCGAGTGCGTGGTGTTCGGACGCCGCGCCGGTCGGGCAGCCGCAGAGAAAGCGAAGGCATGAGCGCAGCAGTAGTGACCGACTTGCAGCACGCCGTCGAGGACGCAGCCGCGCACCTCTACGTCTGGGCGTTGAAGGACATTCCGCAGGACCTCCGCGACGCGCTGAAGGACGCCGCCGCACGCGAGACGTCCGTGCCGGGCCAGCGCGTCCTCAACACGATTCTCCGCAACGTCGACGTCGCCGACAGCGAGGGCAACCTCGTTTGCCAGGACACCGGCATCGCCGTGTACACCTGTCACGTCGGCGAGCACTTCCCGTTGCATCCCGCGCGCATCTACGAGGCGCTGCGCGACGGCACCGCGCGCGCGACGATCGAGCACCCGCTGCGTTCCAACGCGGTGCACACGATCACGCGCGAGAACACCGGCCCGAACATCGGCCACCGCCTGCCGATCGTGCACTGGGAGTTCGTCAAGGACTGGGACGGCCTCGACGTGAAGTGCGTGCCGAAGGGCTCCGGCTCCGAGAACATGAGCTTCCTGAAGATGTGCATTCCGGCCGACGGCGTGAACGGGATCAAGAAGTTCGTGCTCGAGTCGATCGTCGGCGCCGGTGGCAAGCCGTGCCCGCCCGGCATCGTCGGCGTCGGCATCGGCGGCTCCGCCGACTACGCGATGTACCTCGCGAAGGAGGCGATCACGCGGCCGATCGGCACGCGCAACAGCGATCCGCTCGTCGCGCAGCTCGAGGACGAGCTGATGGGCCTGCTGAACGAGACCGGCATCGGGCCGATGGGCCTCGGCGGCGACGTCACGGTGCTCAACTGCCACATCGAGCACGCCGACACGCACATGACGCTCAACCCCGTCGCGGTGAACTACCAGTGCTGGGCCGCGCGCCGCGCGACCGCGCACATCGCCGCTGACGGATCCGTGCAGATGGACAGAGAGGCGTAGAGATGGCCAACCACACAGTCACGTTCCCGATCACCGATCCGCAGGAGATCCTCAAGCTGCGCGCCGGCGACGAGGTCACGGTGCAGGGCCACATCATCGGCATCCGCGACCGTACGCAGATCCGCATCTTCGACCAGGGCATCCCGTCGCCGATGGATCTCTCCGGCGCGTTCCTGCTGCACACCGCGCCCGGTGTGCGGAAGCTCGAGGACGGCCGCTACGAGAAGGTTTGCATCGGCACGACCACCTCGGCCCGGATGGTCCGGTTCACCGAGCCGCTCGGGCAGCAGTACGGCGTGCGCGCGATCTGCGGCAAGGGCGGCTTCCCCGACGAGGCGATCGAGCCGATGCAACGGCTCGGGATGGTCTACTTCGCGATCGTCGGCGGCGCGGCCGCGCTCGAGACGACGCAGATCGAGGAGATCGAGGAGGTGATGTGGGAGGAGCTGATGCCCGAGTGCCTCTGGAAGTTCCGCGTCAAGGACTTCGGGCCGCTCACCGTCGGCATCGACGCGCACGGCAATTCGCTCTACCACGACGTCCAGACCGCAGCCCAGGCAAAGCTGAAGGAGATCTATGCCCGCCTTTAACGACGGATTCCTCGACGTGCCCGCGCGCCCCGGCAAGCCGCGCGACATCGGCCTGACCCATGTCATGGACAAGGGGCTCAACCTGCGCGACATCGAGGGGATGTTCGACGTCGGCGGCGAGTACGTCGACATCGTCAAGCTCGGTTGGGGCACGAGCTACATCACGAACAACCTCGAGAAGAAGATCGCGCTCTACCGCCACTTCGAGACGCCCGTCGTCTGCGGCGGCACGCTCTTCGAAGCGGTCTACGGCCGTGACAAGATCGACGAGTTCAAGGCGTGGCTGCAGGAGCACAAGTTCTCGCACGTCGAGATCTCCGACGGCACGCTCGAGATCCCGCGCGAGCGCAAGCTCGAGCTGATCGCGGACTTCGCGCGCGACTTCATCGTGCTCTCCGAGGTCGGCTCGAAGGACTCCGACGTCGTCTTCGCGCCGTACCAGTGGGTGCAGTGGATCAAGGAAGAGAAGGACGCCGGCGCGTGGAAGGTGATCACCGAGGCGCGTGAGGGTGGCTCGGCCGGCATCTTCCGCAAGGACGGCGACATGCGCACCGGCCTGATCGACGAGATCGCGCACGAGGTCTCGATCGAAGACCTCATCTTCGAGGCGCCGACGAAGAACTCGCAGGCGTGGTTCGTGAAGCACTTCGGGCCGAACGTGAATCTCGGCAACATCCCGCCCGAGGAGGTGATCCCGCTCGAGACCCTGCGTCTCGGCCTGCGGGGCGACACGATGCTGGAGGTGCTGCTTGGCGGCGAGCCTGCACCTGCCCGCTGATCTCGAGTCGCGGACGCCGGAGCAGGTCCTCGAGCTCGTGCTCGAGCGGTTTCCCGGCCGCGCCTCGCTCGCGTGCTCCTTCCAGAAGGAAGAGTCGGTGCTGCTCGACATGCTGTTCGCGCTCGAGCCGAAGGCGCGCGTCTTCGCGATCGACACGCACTACCTCTTCCCGGAGACGTACGCGTACTGGCGCGAGGTCGAGCAGCGCTATGGGACGACGATCGAGGTCTTCGAGGGCCCCTCGCCGGAGCAGCTTGCGGCCGCGCACGGCGACCGGCTTTGGGAGCGGAACCCCGACCTCTACCTCTCGATCGCGAAGGTCGCGCCGCTCGTCCGCGCGCTCGGCGACCTCGACGCCTGGATCACCGGCATCCGCCGCGATCAGGCGCCGACGCGCGCGAACGCGCCCAAGCTCGGCTGGGACGAGCAGCACGAGCTCTGGAAGGCGAACCCGCTCGCCGACTGGAGCAGCGAGGAATGCCGGGCCTACATCCACGTGCGCGAGCTTCCGACCAACCCGCTGCACGACCGCGGCTACGACTCGATCGGAGACACGCACTCCACGCAGCCCGGTTCCGGCCGGACGGGCCGCTGGGCCGGCACCGGCAAGGTCGAGTGCGGCATTCATACGGTCGCCTCCGCCGAGGTCGCAGTCATCGAGGAGTCGTCTATGAGCATGCTGCGCGCCGTCCCGGTCGTGACGCACCTCGACGAGCTCGAGGCCGAGGCGATCCACATCATGCGCGAGGTCGCGGCCGAGCTCGAGCGGCCCGTGCTGCTCTTCTCCGGCGGCAAGGACTCGATCGTGCTGCTGCGGCTCGCCGAGAAGGCGTTCCGGCCCGGCAAGTTCCCCTTTCCGGTGATGCACATCGACACCGGCCACAACTTCCCCGAGGCGATCGAGTTCCGCGACCGCCGCGTCGCCGAGCTCGGCGAGCGCCTGATCGTCGCCTCCGT
>JANMWV010000325.1:0-2050 GCA_031394165.1 Actinomycetes bacterium | reverse complement strand
TCGACCGCCATCCCGGCGGGATATGCGGCTCCGGCGTAGACGATCGACATCACGACGAACGTCGCATCGTACGCGTACACCGCCGCCTGCTCGCCCGGCTGATTGAGGTACTGCGCGACAAGCTTCGTGGGAAACGGCAGGAAGCCGACCGTGAGCAGCAGCAGCAGGTTGAGGAAGAGCAGCGTGCGGTCGGCGCGCGCGAAGGTCTCGACGCAGTAGTGGTGGTTGATCCAGATGATCCCGATCGTGAGGAAACTCGTCGCATAGGCGAGATACGACGGCCAGAGATGCAGTAACGCGTTGCCGAGCTGCGGCCCGGTCGCCGCGTCGACGCTGAACTCGAGCACGAGCAGCGTCGCCGCGATCGCGAACACGCCGTCGCTGAAGGTCTCGAGCCGGGTGGTGCCGTTGTCGTCCATCCGCGTTTCGTGACAGAGTTCGCCCGATGCGCACCTCCTCCTCCGGCTCCTTCGCGCTGGCCGCGCTGCTGCGGCCGGTCGTGTTCGTGCTGGCGATCGTCGCGGCGGTGCTGATCGGCAACCGCACCGGCACGTTCTGGCTCGGGCTGCTGGCGTTCCTGATCGCGATGTCGACCGGCCGCGTGCTCCGGACGCTCGTGCGCGGGCGTGCCGGTCTCGCGCTCTACCGCGCGATCTGGCCTGCCGCAGCCGCGGGGTACGCCGTGCTGTTCGGGCGGCTGGGCCTGCCGGGCTGGGCGAATCTCATCGTCACGGTGATCGCAGCGGCGATGACGAAGAATGCTCTCGCGGGCGCGATCCTGCCGGCGCGGGCGGCGCGGCAGTGGCGGCAGTTCGACGAATGGGGGGTGCCGGACCTGAAGCGGATCCAGGTCGAGATCAAGTCCGGACGCTCGCCGAAACCCTAGAACCTCTCAGGCGGCCGCGGGCGCGAGCTTGCGCCCGATCAGCTCGACGGCTTCGAGATCCGTGTGCAGGAGGTGCTGGAGCATCACGCGCTCGCAGCCGGCGTGCTCGTACTCCCGCAGGCGCGCTGCAACCTCGTCGACCGAGCCGACGAGCGCACGGCGTCCGTAGCCGTCGAGCCACGTGTCGAAGTCGCTTTCGCGTTGCACGCGGCCGTAGAGCATGCGTGCGCGTTCGCGCGCCTCGTCGTGCGTCGAGCCGATGAGGCAGCCCGTCATCAGAGAGAACCGCATCGTCGCCGGATCGCGGCCGATGCGCTCGCACGCAGCGCCGACCTTCGCGCGCACCGCGGCGAAGTCCTCGGGCGACTGGAACGGCGTGTTGTACTCGTCGGCGAAGCGTGCAGCAGGCTCCGCAGTCCCGCGCGTGCCGCTGCCGCCGACGATGATCGGCGGGTGCGGCCGCTGCACGGGCTTCGGCAGGCCGGGCGCGTGCTCGAGCGTGTAGTGCTCGCCGCGGAAGTCGACGTGGGGCTCCGTCCAGAGGCGGTGGACGATCTCGAGCTGCTCGGCGAACATCGCCATGCGCACGGGCGTCTCCGGGAACGGGAAGCCGAACGCGCGGTGCTCGCGTTCCATCCAGCCGGCGCCGAGGCCGAGCTCGATGCGGCCGCCGGAGACGTGGTCGGCCGTCGCCGCGACGTTCGCGAGCAGTGCGGGCAGCCGGAAGGTGGCGGGCGAGACGAGCGTGCCGAAGCGGAGCGTCGACGTGCGTGCCGCGAGCGCCGCGATCGTCGTCCACGCGTCGTGCGCGACGTTCGTGTCCTCGTCCCCGTGCGAGATGTAGTGGTCGGAGCGGAAGAGCGTGTCGATTCCGTGTTCCTCGCACGCGTCGGCGAGGGCGCACCAGTGCTCCCACGTGACGCCCTCCTGGCCTTCGATCATCAGCGCGACGCGCATCGCCTAGGCCGCCTGCTTCGGCGGGCAGTCGCGGTCGGCGTACGAGCAGAAGACGCAGCAGTCGCTCGAGAGCGGGCGCAGCGTCACGGCGCACCCGCGGCAGGTGTAGAAGAACCGGCAGGCGTCCGTCGGCATCGTCTCCGTCTCCCGATGTCCGCACTCCGGACAGGTGATGGTGGCAACGGTCGCCGCGCCGGACATGGCCCG
>JANMWV010000300.1:0-3660 GCA_031394165.1 Actinomycetes bacterium | reverse complement strand
CAACTCGACGACATCGGCGGTGGTCCACGTCACGATCGGCGCGGTGGCGCCTTCGGCAGACACGACACCGCCCACGGTCTCGGTAAGCGCGCCTGCCGACACGTCGACCGTCTCAGGGACGGTGACGCTGAATGCAACGGCTGCTGACAACGTCGGAGTCACGAGCTTGCAGTTCAAGCTGGACGGAGCAAACCTCGGCGCTGCCCAGACGAGTTCGCCCTACCAGGTGAGCTGGGACACGAGCGGGCTCACCGTCGGCTCTGCGCACACGCTCACAGCAGTCGCCACGGACGCCGCAGGCAACTCGACGACATCGGCGGTGGTCCACGTCACGATCGGCGCGGTGGCGCCCGCCACGCACACGACCCTCCTCGGCGGTACGACTCTCGGCTCGAATCACGACTTCAACCCTGCCGGAACGGCGGAAGCGTTCCAGCTGACAGCTATCGCGTCAGGGACGCTCGCGATCCTCAACGTCTACATCGACTCGCCGTCGCTCGCCACGACGATGATGGTCGGCGTCTACAGCGACTCAGTCGGGGCGCCCGGCGCGCTCATAGCGCAGGGGACACTGTTGGCGCCCACAGCCGGAGGTTGGAACCCGGTCACGTTGTCAGTCCCGGTCGCGATCACCAACGGCACCACGTACTGGATCGCGCTTCTCTCACCGTTCGGCTCTGGACGCTTGAACTTCCTCGACGCGAAAGCCGGAGGCAAGAACTTCGGAAGTGCGTCGACGACGCTCGCATCCCCTCCTGCTGCGTGGGCGAGCGGAGGCGGTCCTTGGACGGACGGCCCACCGTCGGTCAACGGAACAACGTGATGCGGGACGACGGATCAGGGACTCAGACGATTCTCCGCGAGCTGATCCAGCAACAACGCCAGCTGGAGTCCGTTCATGCCGACGACAACCTGCTCGAGGCGAACCGTCGTGCAATCGCGTACTGGCAGCGCCGTCGTACGGCAGCTGCGCAGCACGGCTCCCGGATCACACCTGGCCGCTCGACATCCGACCATCCGAGGGATTGCGATCCAATCCAACCGCTCTACAGTCGGTAGGCGGCAAATGGCGTCGGCGCGGACTGTAACTGCGGCAGTCGCGGGCCTCGCTGCGGTTGCGGTTGCGGCGTGGTCCGCTTTTTCCGGCCCCTCGGTGCCGGAACGTTTCGCTGCGCGCATAGTCGCTCCCGCAGGGTATGCCGCAAGCACGCTCGACTGGCAGTACTACGCAACGGCATCGGACAGGGTCCCCGAGTCGGCAGTGAGCGGCGCCGCCGCCATCCGAATAGCCGTTATCGACACCGGCGCGGACGTGTCCGCTCCGGATCTCGCCTCGAAACGGCCAACCGGGTACAACCTCCGAACACACACGGCAGACATCACGGACACGAACGGCCACGGGACATTCGTTGCGTCCCTCGCGGCGGTTGCGGTCGACGGCAGCGAGGCGTTCTCGGGCAACGGCAGCAGCAACGACGCGAATCTGCTCATCCTGAAGGCCGCAAGTCCGGGCGGCGCCGTCAGCACAGCCGACGAGGCCGGCGCGATCCGCTACGCGGTCGATCACGGCGCCCGCATCATCAACCTCAGCTTCGCAGGGACGGCAACCGCACCCTCGGAGCGTCGAGCCATCCGGTATGCCGTCGCGCACGGGGTGCTACTGGTCGCCGCGGGGGGCAACGACTACGGAAACGGAAATCCGATCGAATATCCTGCGGCACTCCTGCAATCTCCGGGGTCAGCGGGACGAGGCGGGGTCGGGCTTGCAGTAGCCGCGTCGACGCGGGATGGCCTACGGGCCTCCTTTTCGAGCACCGGCTCGTGGATCTCTTTGGCTGCTCCGGGCGAAGGCGTGCTCGGCGCCGTCTCCGGCCGATCCTCGCCGAACGCATATCCGCGCACAGAAGTGCCAGGGGTCCCCGGCCTGTACGGCTACGCGAGCGGCACGTCATTCGCGGCCCCGCAAGTGGCGGGTGCCGCTGCGCTGGTGTGGGGAGCCAACCCCGCGCTTACCGCGCGAGATGTGGCGCAGATCTTAAAGGAGACCGCGTCAGGTCACGGTAGGTGGACGCCGGAGCTCGGCTTCGGCGTCATCGACGTCGCAGCCGCCGTCGAGCGCGCGAGCATGACGCATTAGTCGGGCCAGTCGGTCAGCGGACGACGTAGTCGGCACCTAACCGTCACGCTCGTTGGTGCGCCTTCAACCCAAGCCCGATAGGCGAATGATCCTGCCGAATGGGCTCTTTCGCTACTAGACAAACCGACAGTTCCGGCGCTCGGTAGTTCCAGCGCTCAGTGAAGCACCACAAGGGCGGCAGTCCAAGGACCGGCCGAGCTCAGGGTCCCGCCCGCCGAGTAGGTCCCAGGTACAAGAGCGACCTCGTACTCGCGACAGATGAGGTTGGGCGGCTCTCGTCGGCTCGGCCATGCGCCTACTTGTTGCCGACGATGCTCAAGTCGACGTAGGTTCCGGCGTCGATGTGGAACCCCTGAGTGAAGACGTTGTTCTGGATCTTCAGCCCTGTGATCACATTGCCGGGGTCGTTCCGGATGTAGAGCGAGTAGAAACCCCCGCTCGTTGCGCGCGCGAACGTATTGCTGTCGATCAGCACGTTCCGTGGGCTCGGGCCGTTGAGGATCTGATTCATGTAGACGTCGAAGACGTCGCAATGCGTGAAGCTGCTGTTGCGGAGGATGAGGCCGTCGACAGATTGGATGAAGAGACACTGCGTATGGTCGCCGGGCTTGTTCAACCGCGTGATGTCGTGAAACGCGACGCTGTCGATAACGATGTTGCGGGAAGGCACGACTGACATGTACGCAGCACCGACCGTTGCCGAGACTGCGTCGTCTTCGCCTCCGACGGAGCCGCGGAGGACCGAGATGTTCGACGCGCTACGGATGAAGAAGAACTGCGTCGTCACATTTCGGAAGGTGACCGAGTCGGATCCTGCTTCCACGTACCAGTCGGTCATCGGCAGGTCGCGGAACTCAACGTCGTTGACGCCACCGATTCGAATCTCGCCGATCGAGACCGAGGCACCCGCAGCGGGTTGAAAGACGACGACTCCGCCGCCGAGCTTGCCCGGCGTGCTCAGACGCTGATTGCCGTAACTACCCGTGCCGACGCGGACGGTTTGGCCGGGACGGGCGAGCTGGTAGGCGCGGTTGAAGCTCGCG
This sequence comes from Actinomycetes bacterium, assembly GCA_031394165.1. Classification (GTDB taxonomy): domain Bacteria; phylum Actinomycetota; class Thermoleophilia; order Gaiellales; family Gaiellaceae; genus Palsa-739. The sequence goes on along the minus strand of JANMWV010000300.1, from coordinate 480 downwards.
CACGGCGCAGCCTGGGTACACGGATTCGAGTCCGAGCCGTTCGGGGCGACAAAGATGTCGGCTGCCGGTGTGACGCTCGGGGCCGCGCACGGCGCCGTCGACGTTGTGAAGTCGACCCGACTCGAGGCAAGGGTGTGCCCGGCAGCCCACGCACCGACGCTGAAACGGTACGACGAACCACACTTGAGCCCGCTCCATGTAGCGGTGCCTCGGGCTGTCGTCGAGAGCAGGACACCATTCCGATAGAGGTCATACCCCGCCGCTGCAGGAGAAGCCTCCGTCCAGGAAAGGGTCACGCTGGTCTGTGTCGCGCCGACCACCTGGAAATCCTGAGGCTGCGGCAGAGCTGCCTGTGCACAGGACGCCGTCGACGCTGTGAAGTCGACCCGACTCGACGCAAGGGTGTGCCCGGCAGCCCACGCGACGACGCTGAAACGGTACGACGAACCACACTTGAGCCCGCTCCATGTAGCGGTGCCT
>JANMWV010000242.1:0-4939 GCA_031394165.1 Actinomycetes bacterium | reverse complement strand
GTCCCGTACGCCTTGTTGCGCAGGCCGTGGAAGCGGCCCTCGCTGCCGGTGAGGCCCTGGACGACGAGCCGCGTGTCGTTGTCGACGATGATCGCCATTACCGGGGAACTCCCTTGATGACGAGCGTCGGCAGGTTCATCCAGCCGTCGACGATGCGGTGGCCGAGCAACTCACGCACGCGCGCGGCGTCCGCACCGACGCACTCGACACGCGCGAGCCACGGCTCGATCTCGAGCGGCCGCTCCATGAAGCGCCGCTCGGCGATCTCGAGCCCCGCAAGCTCGAAGAAGCTCTCCCACTCGCCGACGCCGTAATTGCGCACGTGGCTCGGATCGCGCAGCCGGTCGGCCTCCTCCGAGGCCTCGCTGACGAACGTGTTGTCGCAGATCACGACGCGGTGCTCCGCGACGCGGGTCATCTCCTTCAACGCGCCGAGCGCATCGGCGAAGTGATGCGCCGCGAGCCGTGTCGCGACCGCGTTGAAGCTGCCGTCGGCAAACGGGAGGTGCTCTGCGGGCGCGATCACGTCGGCCTGCATGCCGGGCGCTGGATCGACGGTGACGACGTTCGCCCCCGCCTCGCGGAGCCGCCGGGCGACGTGGCCGCCGCCGGTGGCGACGTCGAGCACGTTCACGCCGGCGCCCGGCTCGCACCAGGCGACGACGAGGTCGAGGTCCTCGCCCGCGGCATGGATCGCGCTCGTGCGGTACAGCTCGGCGCGGTCGCTCCAGACGTCGGTCATCTCGCCAGCTCCACTGCCTGCTTGGCGCCGTCGAGCATCGTCGCCTCGGGATGGATGTTGGGCTTGCCGGCGTCGGCGAGGATGCGGCGTCCCTCCTCGGCGTTCGTGCCGTCGAGACGCACGACGATCGGGTACTTCGACATGTTGAGCCGGTCGAGCGCCTCGAGGATTCCGCGCGCGACCTCGTCGCAGCGCGTGATGCCGCCGAAGATGTTGAAGAAGATCGACTTGACCTGCGGATCGCGCGTGATCACCTCGAGCGCGTCGACGACGCCCTCTGCGGAGCCGCCGCCGCCGAGGTCGCAAAAGTTCGCGGGACGGCCACCGACGTGCGCGACGACGTCGACGGTAGACATCGCGAGCCCAGCGCCGTTGCCGCAGATACCGACGTCGCCGTCGAGCTTCACGTAGGTGACGCCCTTCTCGCGGGCGAAGGCCTCGATCGGGTCGGCCGCGGTCGTGTCGCGCCATTCGGCGATGTCGGGATGGCGGAACAGCGCGCTGTCGTCGACCGTGAACTTCGAGTCGAGAGCCTTCACGTCGCCGTCGGGCGTGACGATCAACGGATTGATCTCGCAGAGCATCGCGTCGAAGTCGACGAAGGCCCTGTAGAGCTTCTCGACGATCGCAGCGATCTGCTTCTGCTCGGACGGATCCTCGACGCCGGCGCTGTAGATCAGGCGGCGGGCGATCCAGGGCTGATACCCCTCGAGCGGATCCACGTGCAGCATGATCAGCGCGTCGGGGTTCTCCTCTGCGACCTGCTCGATCTCGACGCCGCCCTGCGTCGTGAACATGAAGAGCGGCTTCTTCGCGCCGCGGTCGAACGTGACCGAGAGGTAGTACTCCTTCGCGATGTCGGACGCACGCTCGATCCAGAGGCGGCGCACGATGTGGCCGTTGATGTCGAGGCCGAGAATGTCCTTCGCCTTCTGCTCGACGTCGTCGACACCCTGCGCGAGCTTGACGCCGCCGGCCTTGCCGCGGCCGCCGGTGAGCACCTGGGCCTTGACGACCACCGTGCCGCCGAGCTCCTGCGCCGCGGCGCGTGCCTCCTGCGGCGTGTCTGCGCGGCGTCCGTCGGAGACGGGAATGCCGACGCGCTTGAAGAGCTCCTTGCCCTGGTATTCGTAGAGGTCCACCGGCGGCGGACTCTAACGGCTGTCGTCTGCCCGTCAGCGCCCTTGAACGTTGTTAACCTAGCTTGCTAGTATACAAGCATGAGCGAATACGACGGAAAGCAGCAGTTCAACATCTATCTTCCGCCGGATCTCGTTCGCGCCGTGAAGCACGCCGCAATCGATGCGGGTCAGTCCCTGTCCGCGTACGTCGAGCAGGTCCTGCGCACGCAGCTCGCCAAGGGAGGCAAGCGATGATCCTCATGCCGATCGTCTACGTCACCGATATGGCGCGGTCAATCGAGTTCTACGCGTCGCTCGGCTTCGCGCTCGCGAGCCGCAGCGACCACTGGAGCGAGCTGACGGCCGGCGACGGCGCCGTCCTCGCGCTCCACCTCGCGACGTCGCTGCCCGATCCGACACCACGCGTCGAGCTCGCACTCGTCGCCATGGAGCCGCTCGAGCAGGTGCAGGAGCGGTACCACGACGCCCTCGCGCGCGCGATCACGGACGAGACGTTCGGCCGCTCGCTCGCGCTGCGCGACCCCGACGGGCTCGAGATCTTCGTGAACGAGCACGACCGTGAGACCTACGCACCCGCGTAGCGTGTGACGAGGCAGATCGTCTCGCCGGCAATCACCGGTTGGCCCGCCTTCACCGACAGTGCGGTCACGGTGCCCGCGCGGTGGGCCCGCACCTCGTTCTCCATCTTCATCGCCTCGACGATGCAAATCGCCTGACCTACGTTGACGACGTCGCCGTTGGCGACACCGACCGAGAGCACCGTGCCTTGCATCGGTGAGACGACCGCGTCGCCGCCCGTGCCGCTGCCCGCGCGGGCCCGCTCCTGCCGCCGCCGCGCAAGCTCGCGCCACGGCGGCTCGGGAGCCGCGACGCGCACCTCGAACCTTCGCCCCTCCACCTCGACGACGCGCACGTGCTCGACGGTCTTGCCCTGGGGCGATCTGGCGCCCGGTGCGGAGGCGCCGTCGTATTCGGCCGCCAGCGCGGCGAGCTCCTCCGACTCGACGAGGCCGTCGCAGGTCTCGCCGCGCACGAAGCAGTCGTGCGAGAGCAACGCTCGGTGGAAGCCGATCAGCGTCTTCGGCCCCTCGATGCGGAACTCGCCGAGCGCGCGCAGCATGCGCCTGCGTGCGTGCTCGCGATCGACGCCGTGCACGATCAGCTTCGCGATCATCGGGTCGTAGCTGCCCGACACCTCGTTGCCGGCAGCGACGCCCGAGTCGACGCGCACGCCAGGGCCGGCCGGCTCGCGGTAGGCCGTGACAAGAGCGGGACTCGGCAGAAACCCCTGAGCGACGTCCTCCGCGTTGATGCGGCACTCGATCGCGTGCCCGCGCAGCTCAATTTGCTGCTGCGTCAGCGACAACGGCTCGCCGAGCGCGATGAAGATCTGCTCGCGCACGAGATCGAGGCCGGTGACCAGCTCCGTCACGGTGTGCTCGACCTGGATGCGCGTGTTCATCTCCATGAAGAAGTACTCGCCGTCCGCGGTGAGCAGGCCTTCGATCGTCCCGGCGGAGCGGTAGCCACACGCGCGCGCCGCGTCGACCCCGATCGCACCGATGCGCGCGCGCAGCGCGGCGTCGACCGCCGGCGACGGCGTCTCCTCGACGAGCTTCTGATGGCGGCGCTGGATCGTGCAGTCGCGCTCGCCGAGATGGATGACGTTCCCGTGCGCGTCGGCGAGCACCTGCACCTCGACGTGGCGCGGGTCGACGATCAGCTTCTCGACGTAGACGTTCGGGTCCGCGAAGTACGCCTGACCCTGCCGGCGCGCCGTCTCGAACGCCCGCTCCGCCTGATCGGGAGACGTGACGATCTCCATGCCCTGGCCCCCGCCGCCTGCCGCCGCCTTGATCAGCAGCGGATAGCCGATCGTCTCGCCGAGCGACAGCAGCTCCTCCACCGACTCGAGGGGCTCGGTCGTGCCGGGGATGATCGGCACGCCCGCGGCCTGCATCGCCTGGCGCGCCCGCGTCTTCGAGCCCATCAGCTCGATCGCCGACGGCGGCGGGCCGATCCAGACGAGCCCCGCCGCCTCGACGGCGCGCGCGAACACCGCGTTCTCGGCGAGGAACCCGTAGCCGGGATGCACGGCCTCCGCCCCGGAGCGCAGGGCGGTCTCGACGAGCGTCTCGATCTTCAGGTAGCTCTCGGCCGCCGGCGGCGGCCCGATGAGGAAGGCCTCGTCGGCGTAGCCGGCATGCAGGGCGTCCCGGTCGGCCTCCGAGTACACCGCGACGGAGCCGATGCCGAGCTCGCGCAGCGTCCGGAAGATGCGGACCGCGATCTCGCCGCGGTTCGCAACCAGAACCTTGCCGAAGGTGTTGTCTGGCATGACCGCACCGTATTGTCTCGGCTCATGAGCCCAGCCGATCAGTTGACCGTCGCGCGGGCGCTCTCCGTGCCCGTCGTCATCGTCCTCTTCGCGTGGCCGTTCCACGGTCATGCCTACTGGGCGACCGGCCTCTTCGTCGCGGCGATGACGACGGACTGGTTCGACGGCCGGCTTGCCAGGCGCCACGGCCGCTCCTCGCCGCTCGGCTCGCTGCTCGACCCGATCGCCGACAAGGTGCTCGTGCTCGGGACGATGGTCATGCTCGTCGGCGAGCACGTGGTGCCCGCGTGGATGATCGGCGCGATCGTCGTGCGCGAGGTGCTGATCACGGGCCTGCGGCAGGCGGCGATCGAGCGCGGCATCGTCATCGCCGCGCGCGACCTCGGCAAGCTGAAGACGTGGGCGCAGGCGATCGCCGTCGGTCTCGGTGGTTTCGCCGCCGCCGGCGCGTGGAGCGACCGGATCGCGTGGTGGGCGATGCTCGTGGCCGTGGTGCTGACCTGGGCGTCGGGCATCGACTACGCGCGCAGCGCACCGCAGCTCTTCCGGGCCCGGCCCGCCTAACGAGCTAGTGGTTTGGCCGGTAAGGTTGCCCGGTTTCCGGATCGCTAGCACCAAGCGGGAGGCCGTCGGCGGCCGCGTCAAGGCTGGTTGCCTTGACAAGGCCGACGGGGGACTCCCGCGCAGCATGATCGCGGGCCGGAGACCCGGCGAACC
>JANMWV010000070.1:0-2798 GCA_031394165.1 Actinomycetes bacterium | reverse complement strand
CCTACGACCACTTCACGGTGCCCGCCTTGACGCCCGTTTTCTGGAACCTTGCGATCATCGTCGGCCTCGTCATCGGAGTGCCGCGGGTCAACACGGCGAACGCCGAGCTCTACGTCTACGCCGGCGCGATTCTCGTCGGGACGCTGATCCAGCTGCTCCTGCCTGTCCCCTGGCTCAGGGGTCTCGACGGCCGCCTGCAGCTCGTGCTCGATTGGCGCGACCCTGCGGTGCGCCGCTTCTTCAAGCTGATGTTGCCGGTGACGGTGACGCTCGGCCTGATCAATGTCAACGCGGTGATCGACACGCTCTTCGCCTCTCGGCTGATCGACCCCAATCAGGCACCGGCCGCGATCAACGCGGCCTTCCGCCTCTACATGTTGCCGCAGGGGATGTTCTCGGTCGCGGTCGCGACGGTGCTGTTTCCGGCTCTGGCGCGCCTCGCCGCCCGCGACGACCTCGACGGCTTTCGCGCCACCGTCGGCACGGGCTTGCGTCAGATCGGCTTCCTGCTCGTTCCCGCTGCGATCGTCTCGGTGGTACTCGCGGAGCCGATCGTGCGTCTCGTCTACCAACGCGGCGCGTTCACCGAGTCCGACGTCACCGTTGTCGCCGGGTGCCTCGCCGCCTTCTCGCTGGGACTCGTCTTCAACGGGTGGATGCTGATGCTGACCCGCGCCTTCTACGGCATCCAGTCGAACTGGGTGCCGACGGCGATCGCCGTCGGGACACTCGCGCTGAACGCCGCGCTCGACCTCGTGCTCTATCGGGTTGGGGTGTGGGGGATCCCGCTGGCGACGTCGCTCGTCAACATTGTCGGCGCGGCTCTGTTGGTCGTGTTTCTGCGGCGTCGTGTCGGTGGGCTCGACATGTTGCGGGTCAGCGATGCCGTCGTGCGGGTGGCGATCGCATCCGTGGCGCTCGGCGCCACCGCGTATGGGCTCTGGTACGTGCTCGACCGTGCGTTCGGCCGCTCGGTTGCGGCGCAGGCCATCGCGCTTGCGGTCGCACTCGCTGTGGGAACATTCGTGTACCTCGGATCGTGCCGTGTCTTGCGCGTACGGGAGTCGGCGGCGTTGCGCGAATCGCTCTCGCGTCGCCCTCGGTGAGCGTTACCCTCTGCGTGTCGTGATCGCTCCAGCTTCAAGCGAGGATGCCGCGGGGGCCGCCGCCCTCTTCGACATCGTTGACCCGGATGGCGTTCACACGGTGGCCGGCTTCCGGTATCGAATGGAGACGGCACAACCGGCGCAGCGCACTCGGTCGTGGAAGGCAGAGCAAGATGGCGACATCGTGGGGTGGGCGGGTGCCGGGCTCGACCCGTTCTCGAGTGACCAGGGTCGTGCCTTCACGCGCGTCGCGGTGCATCCGGATCACCGAGGTCGAGGCCTCGGGGGGAGCCTCTGGTCCGAGGTGTCGGAACATCTGGGCGAAATCGGTGCGGTACGCACTGTCACCTTCAGCCGCTCCGAGGCGACCGCGAAACACTTTGCGGAGGCCCGAGGGTTCACTCTCGTGGGGACGGATACGTCGTCTGCTCTCGACCCGCGCACGCTGCCCGAGCCACCGGAGCCGCCCGAAGGAGTCGAGGTCAGGGCACTCCAATCGTTCGCCCACGATCCGGAGCCGGTGTATCGCGCCGACGCCGACAGCGTCAGGGACGAACCCGGGCCGTTCGACTTTTCGAACTTCACGTTTGATGTGTGGCAACGCCACACCTGGAACCATCCCGACTGTGATCGAGAGGTCAGCACAGCTGTCGTCATCGACGGCGCGGTCGTCGCAACGACCTTCGTTTATTGCGATCGCGACTCCGGAAGGGCGGCAAACGGCGGCACAGGCGTTATTCGGGCGTGCCGGGGACGAGGACTCGGATTGCTCGTCAAGCAGCACTCACTGGCGCGCGCCGCGGAACTCGGGATCACGACGGTGGTGACCCAGAATGACGACACCAACGCGCCGATGCTCGCGATCAACCGGAGACTCGGCTACCAGCCTTCCGGGGTTGGGCATAGCTGGGTGCTAGAGAGGTAGAGGCTGTTCCGAGAGCGGGCGCGTTTTGAGCCTGCGGACGGAAGGCACGAGGAGCAGGCCGAGGCTGACGCCGATGTTGAGCCCCGCAGCGAGGGCTAGCGTTTCGGAGGTGCCGATGGCACCGGAGAGCGGGCCGACGACGAGATAGCCGATCGGGTTCAGTGCCACCGAACCGAGCCAGTCGAACGAGCTGATCCGTGAAAGCACGTGCTCCGGCACATTCCGCTGCAGCGTCGTGAACCAGAGTGTCTCGTCGATCGAGAAGCCGACACCGGCCGCGAACGACATCAGGCAGATCACGGCGAGTGGCAAGGGAACCGAGAGCGTCGCGAGGAACATGCCCGCTGGAATCGCCAGGAGTGTGGTCGCAATGAGAGGTCGGCGTGCGGTCAGGTGCAGTGCGAGCACACCACCGACGACGGCTCCGGCTGACCCGATCGCGAGGATCAAGCCCCAGGCCCCGACGCCGCCAAGATCTTGCTTGGCGACGACCGGACCGAGCACGAGCAACGCGGGGAAGTACGTGAGCTGAAAGAGCCCGAACGAGAGCGCCGATCGCCGGCCCTGCGATCGATAGCGAACTGCGGGCCAACTGTACGAGCGCGTTGGCCTGCTGCAGACGATCGTCGCTCGCCGCCTCCTTGATTATGCCGAGCGACGCCGGTCGCGAGAACGACACCGCCACGCCGAACACCGTCTGTAGGAGCGCGACCTTCCAGATATCGGCCGTGCCCGTAAAGAAGAGTGCAGCCGTCGCGGCCTGGGAG